>JBEKZT010000069.1:0-8911 GCA_049509595.1 Verrucomicrobiota bacterium | reverse complement strand
ATCCTGTAATCGCCATGCTCGACGAACAAAAGCGTGTGACGAAAAAAGGCGGCACGATGAGGCTTGGCGTGCAACCGTGTCAATTGACGCTCGGCACAAAAGCGGCGGAACTTTACGGTTCGTTTGTCATCAACGAACGCCACCGCCATCGCTACGAATTCAACAACAGTTATCGCGATAAATTCGAGAAAGCCGGATTTATTTTGAGCGGCAACTCGCCCGACAGCAAACTCGTCGAAGTCATCGAACTCAACGACCATCCGTTTTTTGTGGCTAGCCAGTTTCATCCTGAATTTCAGAGCAAGCCACATCAGCCGCATCCATTGTTCAAGGGCTTTGTCGCCGCCGCGCACCAGAACATCCATCACAAGCCGCTGTGATGCGGCGTAAGCCGTGAATTATTCCGAAGCCATCCAATTTCTTTACGGCTTGCAAATTTTCGGCGCGAATTTCGGGCTGGAAAACACGCTCAATCTCGCCGCGCTCGCCGGCAATCCGCAGACCCAACTCCGCTTCATCCACGTCGCCGGCACGAATGGCAAAGGCTCGACCTGCGCGATGCTCGAAAGTATTTATCGCGCGACGGACTTGCGTGTCGGGTTGTTCACCTCACCCCACTTGGTTTCATTTCGCGAGCGGATTCAGGTTAACCGTCAGTTGATTCCTGAAAGCGAGGTTGTCCGACTGGTTGAAGAATTACGCGTAGCGAATAAGGGAAATAACGCAACGCTTTTTGAATTTGCCACCGTAATGGCTTTAAAATTTTTTGCGGAGCAAAAATGCGACCTTGTGATTTGGGAAACGGGACTCGGCGGGCGGCTCGACGCAACGAACATTGTCACGCCGCTGGCGAGCGTAATCACGAACATCGCGTTCGACCACCAGCAATGGCTCGGCGACACACTTGAAAAAATCGCGGCGGAAAAAGCGGGCATCATCAAGCCGGGAATTCCTGTTGTTACGGCGGCTGCTGAACCGTCGGCATTGGCCGTCATCGAAAAAATCGCGCGGGAGAAAAATGCGCCGCTGAAAGTTGTGAATCGGCTCGCAGGGACGCTCGCCCCACCGTTGCTTGGCGACCACCAAAAACTAAACGCTGCGCTTGCGCTGGCGACGGTTGACGTTTTGCAAAATCAAATTCCCATCGTTCAAGAAAAAATCCGTGAAGGACTGGCAACTGTGAATTGGCTGGGGCGATTGCAACTGATACAGGGGCCAAACGGGCAAACAATTTTACTCGATGGTGCGCACAATATCGCCGGCGCAAGTGTCTTGCGCAAAGCGTTGGAAAATCTCTTTCCCGCAAAAAAAAGAACGTTTGTTCTTGGAATCCTTCAAGACAAAAACTGGCGGGAGATTTGCGGAATTCTTGCACCGCTGGCATCACGCATTTTCACCGTTCCAATTTCCAGTGAACGTTCCGCAAACCCGGATGAATTGGCAACGGTTTGTCGTCTTGCAAGTGCGGCGTCGGAGGTTTTTGTTTGCAGCTCATTGCGCGAAGCATTGCAAAAAACTTCCGCTGAAAATTTCGTTGTTGTAACGGGTTCACTTTATCTCGTCGGCGAAGCGTTGGAATTGCTCGGATTATCTCCAGCAGCGGAAAATGAACGTGCGTTGAATGAATGGAATGCCAAATCTGCAGCGAAATAAGCGATTTCACTTTGGCAGCAAGTCGCACTTATACTTTAATTTCACTTATTGACGCGCTGCAAAAGTCATTATTAAATTTAATGACTTATGGCCAATGCAAGTGCCTTGCCGCAACAGCGTCGTTTCGGGCAAACTTCCCGCTCCGACGCTTGGTGGGTACAACCGCTGCTCGTTTTTCTCGGCTTCTCTGCGTTCATCGTTTATTCAACGTGGGCGGCGTTTCAGGGAAATAATTATTGGTTCAACGGCAACGGCGCGGATTATCTCTCGCCATTTTATTCACCGGAACTTTTTTATCCGGCGCAGTTTCCCGGACGCGCGGCGCACGCATGGTTTGGAGCGCAACCGCATTGGTGGCCCGGCTGGCTGGTTTTTTCGCCGGCGTTTTTCGTTTTGTGGGCACCCGCCGGATTTCGCTTCACTTGCTATTATTATCGCGGCGCGTATTACAAAGCGTTTTGGGCCGATCCGATCAGCTGCGCCGTTGGCGAACCGCGCAAAAAATATCTCGGCGAACGCTATTTTCCACTCATCATCCAGAACATTCACCGTTATTTTCTCTACATCGCGCTCGTGTTCATTTTACTGCTCGCGCATGACGCGTGGAAAGGAATGTGGTTCACCGATGCGGCGACCGGCGTAAAACATTTTGGCATCGGCGTCGGGACGATTGTCCTGATGTTGAATGTTCTTTTCCTCTCCAGTTACACGCTCGGCTGTCATTCGTTGCGCCACTTGGTTGGCGGATTTCTGGATTCAAAATCCAAAGCGCCGTCGTGCGCGAAAACTTACAACTGCGTCAGTTGTCTCAATAAACGCCACATGATGTGGGCGTGGATCAGCTTGTTCTGGGTCGGGTTCACCGATCTTTACATTCGCCTATGTTCGATGGGCATCTGGCATGACTTTCGATTTTTCTAAAAAACATGGCTGATTATCCGGTTCTCGAATACGACGTGCTGGTCATCGGCGCGGGCGGCGCGGGCTTGCGCGCGGCCATTGAAGCATCGGCAGCCGGTCTGAAAGTCGGCCTCGTCTGCAAATCGCTGCTCGGCAAGGCGCACACCGTGATGGCCGAAGGCGGCATGGCGGCATCGCTCGGTAATGTGGACGACCGCGATAATTGGAAGGTCCATTTCGCCGACACGATGCGCGGTGGTCAATATCTTAACAACTGGCGCATGGCCGAGTTGCACGCGAGGGAAGCGCCGGCGCGCGTTCACGAACTCGAAGCGTGGGGCGCGGTTTTTGATCGAACAAAAGACGGGAAAATTCTCCAGCGCAATTTCGGCGGACACAAATATCCGCGGCTTGCGCACGTCGGCGACCGCACCGGATTGGAAATGATCCGCACGTTGCAGGACCACGGCATTCATCAGGGCATTGAAGTCCACATGGAGCAGACGATTATCACGTTGCTGAAGGATGGCGAGCGGATTTCCGGTGCGTTCGGTTACGACCGCGAGCGCGGACGTTTCCGCATTTTCAAAGCGAAAGCCGTTGTCGTTTGCACCGGCGGACTTGGCCGCGCTTACAAAGTCACGAGCAATTCCTGGGAAGGCACCGGCGACGGCGTTTCGCTCGCATATCACGCGGGCGCGGAACTGCTCGACATGGAATTCATCCAGTTTCATCCGACTGGCATGATCTGGCCTCCGAGTGTCATGGGCATTCTCGTGACCGAAAGCGTGCGCGGCGAGGGCGGCGTGTTGCGCAACAAAGACGGCAAGCGCTTCATGTATGACGACATTCCCGACAATTACAAATCACAAACTTCGACTGATCCCGAGGAAGGCTGGCGTTACACGCAGAACGACAAAAGCGCGAAGCGTCCGCCGGAACTTTTGACGCGCGACCATGTCGCGCGTTGCATCAATCGCGAAGTCAAAGCTGGTCGCGGCAGCCCGCACGGCGGCGTGTTCCTCGACATTTCGTGGATCAAGGAAAAAATTCCGAACGCCGCCGAACACATCAAAAAGAAACTGCCGTCCATGTATCACCAGTTCATGCAACTGGCGAATCTCGACATCACGAAAGAGCCGATGGAAGTCGGTCCGACCACGCATTACGCGATGGGCGGCATCCGCGTGAATGGCGAGACGCAGGCGACGAATGTCTCCGGTTTGTTCGCCGCTGGCGAGTGCGCCGCCGGTTTGCACGGCGCGAATCGTCTCGGTGGCAATTCACTTTCCGACCTCATCGTCTTCGGCAAACGCGCCGGTGAATACGCCGCAAAATTTGCAAAGGAAAATTTCGCTGGCCAAATCAACGCCGCGCAAATTGAAGTCGCCGTGCGCGAAGCACTTGAACCGTTTGAGCGCGGCGCAAAATCGTCGAATGCCGAAGGGCCGTATCAAGTGCAATATGATTTGCAGAGCATGATGCAGGAACTTGTCGGCATCGTGCGGCGCGAGGACGAAATGAAACGCGCGCTCGACGGACTGGGAAAACTTTATGAACGCGAAAAGCACGTCGCCGTCCACGGCCATCGCGAATACAATCCTGGCTGGCACACGGCAATTGATTTGAAACATCTGCTGACGGTTTCCGAAGCCATTACGCGCGCGGCACTCGACCGCAAGGAAAGTCGCGGCGGACATTTTCGCGAGGATTTTCCCGATAAAAATCCGGCGGACGGGAAAATGAACATCGTCTTGAAGAAAAATTCCGAGGGCAGGATGGATTTGAGGCGCGAAACGATTCCCGAAATTCCCGCGGAATTAAAACAAGTCATCGAGGAGATGAAATGAACAAGAGCGTCACTTTCAGAATCTGGCGCGGTGACGCGAACGGTGGCAAGTTCGTGGATTACACCACGGAAATCACCGAGGGTCTCGTCGTGCTCGATGTGGTTCACAAAATTCAGGCGACGCAAGCGAACGACCTCGCGTGCCGCTGGAATTGCAAGGCCGGCAAATGCGGCTCCTGTTCGGCGGAAATCAACGGCATTCCGCGCCTGATGTGCATGACGCGTCTGGACATGATCCCGATTGACAAGCCGGTGACGATCGAGCCGATGCGCGCGTTTCCAAGTCTGCGAGATCTGGTCACGGACGTTTCCTGGAATTTCCGCGTCAAAACAAAAATCAAAAAATTCAAGCCACGCGCGCCCGACGCGCCTGACGGCACCTGGCGAATGCAGCAGGAAGACGTGGATCGCGTGCAGGAATTCCGCAAATGCATCGAATGTTTTTTATGTCAGGACGTCTGCCACGTTTTGCGCGACCACCACAAGCACGAAGAATTTATCGGCCCGCGCTTTTTGGTCTACACTGCCGCGCTGGAAATGCACCCGCTCGACACGGAAGACCGTTTGCCGGAATTGAAGCAGTCACAAGGCATCGGCTTCTGCAACATCACCAAGTGCTGCACGAAAGTCTGTCCCGAACACATCACGATCACGGACAACGCGATTATTCCGTTGAAAGAGCGCGTCGTGGATGATTTTTATGATCCGCTCGGATGGCTCTGGAAAAAATTGCGTCCCAAATAACGCCGTTATGATGGTGACGCAATTTCAGCGGAAGAAGCCGTCTCGATTGGAACAGCTTCAGTTTGAGCTGGCAAAGATTCAGTCGCTGGCGCTTCAGAAGATTTATCTTGAACCGGGTTTTTCCCCGGCTTCGGCGGTTTCGGTAAAGGCTTTTTAGCCGTATCCAGTTTCCCGTCGGCAAATTCAAGAACATGACCCTGATGCACGAGCCAGTGCAAATCGGCGATGACCGCGGTTTGTTCTGGAGTCGGCTCGGTGGATTTTTGTTCGTCCGGTTTGACTTCGATAACCGCCGGTGATGGCGCGAGCGTCTCGATCAATTTCCGCCGCGTGCATTTCGGATGCGCGTTGATGAACTCGACGATGCGCTTGATGCTTTCGGAAACCGGCGTGGTCGCGAGGTCGAGAAATTGCGGGCGCGCGACGGCGACGTGCGTGACGGTCTTGTTGACCTTGAAAAATTGCAGCCCGTGCGACGCGAACTGCTGGCTCAATCTCGTCGCGACGGTCAGCGGAAAATATTTTTGCTGCTCCCACTCGGCGCGGATGAGCTGCTGCAATCCACGGCTGCGCAAGGTGCGGCTCGGCACGCCGGCGATCACGAGCGATTCGACGGACTTGATAATCGTCTCCTTGTGCGTGGCGCGGAAATGTTTCTCCACTTCCTCGAGCGTCGCGAGTTTCAGCGGTTCGGGCACGTTGAGGACGGTGTATTCGGTTTTGGAACTTTGCTCCTCGATCCATTTTTTGACGACGGCTTCGTCCTTCACGATCTTCACGCGCGACTTGAAAACGTCGAACGGCATCCGCGAAAATCTTTCCGCGTGCAGCTTGCGAAGTTGATTTTGATAATCGTGATAATTCGGCGGGCCGAGAATCGCACCACTCAAGCCGCATTGCCCGACAAACGTATAAGTGCCCTTCGGCGGCTCGGTGGCCGTGCGCTCGGCCTGATAAAACGTGGCGAAATGATTTTTGAGAACGTGCGCGACGGCTTCGTCCTCCGAAAGCCACGGCGTGTCGTCAAGCGCGCAGACGAAAAGTTGCTGTGCAATCGTGCCGTCGGATTTTTTCTTCACCGCAAGCTGGACGGAATAACGTTCGGGTTTGTCCAAAACCAATTGCGCAATCTGAAACAGCGGATAGCAACGCCCGGTCATTTTGATCTGGCGTGCGAGCGATTCGACGCCGTTTTCGCCGGGCACGAACGTGACGGAAATTTCCGGCAACGGCGCGGGTTTTTCGTTGAATCGTTGAACCGTTGAACCGTTGAATCGTTCGCCGCGATTGTCGTCGCGCCGACCAAAAGTTTTCTTGCCGCCGAATTTTCCGCCGGAACGCGGACGCTCGCCACCGCCGGCATTGTCGCGGCGCGGGGCGCGGCGTTCACCGGGCTTGTCGTTGAAACGGCGCTCGGGTTTGACGCCTTCGTTGCCGGTGAACCGGTCAAAACGATTGGTGGCTGGCTTTTCCTGCGCCCACGCGGGCTGAAAAAGTTTTTCCAGGTCCAGATCAATGTCGGAAATGCTGCTCATGTTTCAAAAACGTCCGCTGTGCGGGGTCAAAAATGTATCCTAGCATGGAGTGGCGACGGGCGGAAAGCAAGCGCTGCTTCGGTGAAATCAATGTGCTGTTACCGCGTGCTTGTGGAGAAATAGACGCAATAAAAACAGAAACACCAACCCGAACACAACTATAATACCGTATGTCACATACCAATTAGGCGCACGTGTAACACCGCTTGCGATTTGTTTCTCCTCTATAAAAATACGATATGGTGCCCACGCTGCCGTAAATGGGTGTCCTGATCTAACCCTGCCATGTCGAGTAACTCCACCGTCATTGAATTGAAAAGGCACGTCAGTGTGGATGCCCTCTATGCGTTTAGATGATTGTCCTTGCATCACTCCGTCAACACAGACAGAAAATCCAAGACCCAGCCAGAGAAATTTTGGTTCGGTGTAACATTTCACTTCTATTTCATGACCGCTCCAAATGTGTTTTGCCATAACACTAAATGCGACTAACATTTATTCTACCAGAGCCAGATTCCGTTTCGCCATGATCGCCTCGACAATTTTTTTGGCGAGCGCGGGTTTTTCGGCCATCGCTTTTTGCGCGGCTTCCTTGCCCTGGCCGATGAGTTCGCCCTCGAATTGCAGCCACGCGCCTTTTTTGTCCACGATGCCGTCGGCAATGCCCACTTCGAGGATGCTACCTTCCTTGTTGATGCCGTGATTGTAGATGATGTCGAACTCGGCCTCGGCGAACGGCGGCGCGACTTTATTTTTGACGACTTTGACGCGGACGTGGTTGCCGATGGGATTTTGCGCGTCGTCCTTGAGGGTCTCCTTGCGGCGGATGTCGAGGCGCACGCTCGCGTAAAATTTCAGCGCCTTGCCGCCGGGCGTCGTCTCGGGACTGCCGAACATGACGCCGACTTTTTCGCGCAATTGATTCGTGAAAACGCAGGTGGTCTTGGACTTGCCGAGGATCGCGGTGAGCTTGCGGAGCGCCTGCGACATGAGCCGCGCCTGCATGCCCATCGTGGCCATGCCCATCTCGCCTTCGAGTTCGGCCTTCGGCACGAGCGCGGCGACGGAATCAATCACGATGACGTCGAGCGCGTTCGAGCGCGCGAGCGTTTCGCAAATGGTCAACGCCTCTTCGCCGGAATCCGGCTGCGACACGAGCAAGTCGTCCAAGTTCACGCCAAGTTTTTTCGCGTAGCCGGGATCGAGCGCGTGCTCGGCGTCAATGAACGCCGCGAGTCCGCCGGCTTTTTGCGCGTTGGCGATGACGTGCAGCATCAACGTGGTTTTGCCCGAAGATTCCGGCCCGTAAATCTCGATCACGCGTCCGCGCGGAATGCCGCCGACGCCGAGCGCGAGGTCGAGCGCGAGCGCGCCCGTCGGAATGATGCCGATCTTGACCTTCGATTGCGCGTCGCCAAGGCGCATGATTGCGCCGTCGCCGTAACTTTTGTGGATGCTGGAGATGGCGGCTTCGAGTTCGCGTGCGTGCGAGGCGGCGGCTTTAGTTTCGGTAGAGTTTTTTTCAACGGATTTTTCAACGGTCTTTGCCATAAATTTCCCTTTTTTGATTTTGTTCTTGGGACTGCAATAATAGCGAATCGCCGCTGAATAGTCAAACGCCGGATGCATGAATGGAATTGAAAACCACCGGCGCGTCTGGCAATTTATTCCCGTGAAGCTCGTAAATTTATTGGCGTTGTTGCTGGCAGTCGCATTTTTCGCCGGTTGCAAAAAAACTAAAACCGCCGTCGCACCGTCCGCCGACAATTCGCTGCCCACGCAGGCGCAGCCGAAACTGACGACGATGAAAATTTATCTCGGCGCGGAAACTTTGGATGCCGAACTGGCCGTCACCGAACGCGAAGAAATGACCGGCATGATGTTCCGCACCAACCTCACGGATTTGGACGCGATGCTTTTTGTTTTGCCGGTTCCGCAACAGACTTCGTTCTGGATGAAAAATTGTCCTGAATCGCTTTCCGCCGCCTACATCGGCCCGGACGGTGTCATTGAGGAAATTCATCACCTTGAACAGGAGGACACCAACTCCGTTGTCTCCACGAACGGCAACATCCAATACGTCTTGGAAGTCAAGGATGGCTGGTTTGCGCGGCACAACATCAACCCCGGCACGGAGATTCGGGCTGAAAAAGGCTCGCTGGGCGAAACTTTTTTTGGACGATAAACTACGAAAGGCTCACCGTTTTGCCGGTTTTCGCTGCTTCATAAA
>JBEKZT010000068.1:0-8923 GCA_049509595.1 Verrucomicrobiota bacterium | reverse complement strand
AAGGGACAATGGCAGCGGGTTCGGTTTGGGCGCAGGGCGTAACAACAACCTCGTCGGCGATAATCTTTTCCCCCGCTCCGGCAAACATCGTGCCGATTTGCGCACCCTCAACCCGTTTTGCCATGTGGTAAACTCATTCTGCCATGCAGCAGGTTCATCCTACCATACAGTGGAACCATTCTGCCGCATGCAAACTTCATTTTCCGGTGCGGTAGAACCAAGTTGCCGTGCGCCAGACTCATTCTGCCACACGGCAGTGCCGCCTAACAATTCGCCGGAGTCAATGCCTTGCGCTTGTAGTTTGCGTTCCCAACGCCGCCACCATTTAGTTGCCGCACAAGAACCGTTCGCTTTGTGAATCGTGGTCGCTGTCGCGGTTCACGGACGGTGGCCGTCTGCCAAGATTCGGCGGTGGCTCAGCTTTTTACGTTAGGTGTCATCCACGTTTCATAATATTTTAGTGCTTGAGCTGAAAATTGACACCTGCGTCCCGCGTCTCTAGCCTTCGCCGATGTCGAAGCTTCCGTTTGAACTGCTCCTCGCGCTGCGCTATTTGCGGCCCAAACGGACGTTCGTTTCCATTATCACGCTCATCTCCATCCTCGGCGTCGCGCTGGGCGTGGCCGTGCTTATCATCGTCATCAGCGTGATGAGCGGGTTTGGCCATGATTTGCGCGATAAAATTCTCGGCTTCAATGCGCATCTGAAAATTTTCGCCAACGGCACGACGCTGGAAAATTACGAGCACATGATGGATGTGGTCACGGCGAACAAAAACGTCCGCGGGGTTGCGCCGTTTGTGCTCGGGCAAGTGCTCTTGGAAACCCAACCGACAGACACAAATGTGGAACAATCGCTGGTTGGCGCACCGTGGCTGCGCGGTGTTGACCTGGCCCACGAAGCTGATGTGAGCGTTCTGCCCGAAAGCATCACGAATGGCTCGTTCGATTTGAGCGGACACGGACTGGTCATCGGCAAAGATTTCGCGGAAAACATGAATCTGACCGTCGGCGACCGCGTTTCGATTTATTCGCCGGCCGATTTGAAAAGAATGAAAGAGCGTCAGGGCAAATCGGACGAGGAAGCGGTTTTGCCCGACGATTACACCGTGACCGGAATTTTTGACGTGGGATATTTCGATTACGACGCGAACGTCGTCGTCACGTCGCTCGAAAACGCACAGGAACTCTACAACCTCGGCGACGGTGTCCACGGCTTGATGGTCATGCTGAACGATCCGTATCAGGCGGAAAAAATTCGCGGCGAATTGCAGCGCACGCTCGGCAGAAATTACCGCATCACGACCTGGACGGAGGAAAACTCGGCGCTGCTTGGCGCGATTCTCGTTGAAAAAAACGTCATGTTTTACCTGCTGTTTTTCATCGTGATTGTCGCCGCGCTGTGCATCTTGAGCGCGCAAATCACGTTCGTCGTCCAGAAGACGCGCGAAATCGGCATGCTCAAGGCGCTCGGCGCGACCAACTTTCAAATCTCCAGTGTGTTTCTGGGCCAAAGCGCCATCATCGGCGTGCTGGGCGTGCTGGCCGGTTACGGCCTCGGCATCCTTGCGCTCGCCTATCGCAATGAATTTCTCCACTTCATGAACCGGCTGACCGGTTTCGAACTATTTCCGGCGGCGATTTACGGCTTCGGTGATTTGCCGGCACAGGTCATTGGCAGCGATGTTGCCTTGATTTGCGTCAGTTCATTTGTCATCTGCATCCTCGGCGGCGTGCTGCCCGCAGTTCGCGCCGGCCGGTTAAAACCCGTGGAGGCATTGCGCTATGAGTGAACCGTTGCTGCGCGCCCGCGCCCTCACGAAAACCTATGCGATGGGCAAACGCACGCTCGAAGTCCTGCGCAGCGTCAACCTCGACGTGGCGCGCGGCGAATTTCTCGCGCTGCGCGGCGCGTCCGGTGCCGGCAAAAGCACCCTGCTCCACTTGATCGGCGGCCTCGACTCGCCAAACGCGGGCGAGATTTATTTCGACGGGAAAAACCTCGCGACATTTTCCGAAGGCGAGTTGACGCATTTCCGCAACCTCCGGGTCGGCTTTGTTTTTCAATCGTATCATCTGCTGCCGGAACTCACCGCGCTCGAAAACGTCTGCCTGCCTGCGCGCGTCGCCCGCGTGCCCGCGACGCAAGCCGGAGCGCACGGACGCGAACTGCTCGAACGCGTCGGCCTTGAAAATCGCTTTGATCACAAACCGTCCGAGCTTTCCGGCGGCGAACAACAGCGCGTCGCCATCGCCCGCGCGCTCATCAACGAGCCGGAATTGCTGCTGGCCGACGAACCGACCGGCAATCTTGACTCCCACACCGGCGGCGAAATTATTGAACTTCTCAATAATCTGCGTGTCGAAAAGCGGATGACACTTGTTATCGCCACCCACGACGCCAAAATCGCCGCCTCCGCGCCGAAGATCATTGAACTGGTGGATGGCCGGATCGGCGATGCAAATAACAATGGTTGAAAATTTGCTGGCCACGTTTAATTTTAATCTGCCATGCTTGAAGATCGTGATTACATGCGCCAGCCGGCTTACGAGCCGCGCAGGTCGTTCACCGTCGCGCTGCTGATTGTCAACGCGAGTGTATTTTTGATTCAGCTTTTGGCGTTACACACGGCAAACGGACCGAACATTGAAGACCAATACTTCGCTTTAAGTCTTACCGGTTTGAAACATGGCTACGTCTGGCAACTGCTGACCTTTCAATTCATGCATGCCAACTGGCTGCATATTATTTTCAATTCGCTGGCGATTTTTTTCTTTGGCCGTCCGGTTGAAATGGCTTTGGGTCGCGCGCATTTTTTGACCTTGTATCTTTCCAGCGGCGTCATTGGCGGCCTCGTGCAAATGCTGTTTGCGCTTTTATTTCCATCCTTCGACGAGTCGGTGGTTGGCGCCTCAGCAGGCGCTTATGGTCTGGTTGCGGCTTTTGCCGTGATGAATTGGGAAGAGCGATTCACGCTGCTGATCTATTTCATTCCCGTCGCGATGCAGGGAAAAACTTTGCTGTGGGTCAGCATCGCAATCGCTTTGCTCGGCATGTTGACGCCCGGGAGCGGCGTCGCCAACGCTGCGCATCTCGGCGGCATTTTGACGGGATTTTTTTACGTGCGCCAAATCGTTCAAGGCCGCTGGCACCTGCCGCAATGGAAATTTCCAGAGCGCCGCACCGCGCCGCGCGAATTTGTCGCTGCCGGAGCAAGTAAAAGCAAAAGCGGATTTTGGCGTTCTGCGGCGGGTAAACCAGAAGATGATTCTTCCACCGACGAATTTTTGAAAAATGAAGTTGACCCGATTCTCGAGAAAATTTCCGCGCATGGCATCCAAAGCCTGACCGCAAGCGAACGACAGGTTTTGGAAAAAGCCCGCGCGAAGATGGACAAGCGCTGAATCGCAAATCGCGCACCGGCAAACGCCGCCCCATTTTCCAAGACGACGATTTATCGTTTCAACGATGTAACGATTCCATTATCTTCACACCATGATTACGCGCTATTCCCGCCCGGAAATGCGGGCCATCTGGACGGACGAAAACAAGCTTCGCATCTGGCTGCAAATCGAACTGCTCGCCAGCGAAGCGCTCGTCAAGCAAGGCATCGTGCCGCGAGCCGACTTTGCCAAGATGAAAGCCGGCGCGGAAAAATGTTTTGCCGACACGAAAGCCCTGACCGAACGCGCAAAGGAACTGGAGAAGACGTTGAATCACGACGTCATCGGATTCACAACGGCCGTTGCTGAAAAAATAAATGACCGCGCCAGCCGCTGGCTGCATTTCGGTCTGACGAGCAGCGACATCGGCGACACCGCATTCGCCGTGCAAATGACGCAGAGCGCAGATATTTTGATTGCCAACGTGGAGAACTTGCTGCCCGTCATCGCCCGCCGCGCGAAGGAATACAAATTTACACCCTGCATCGGGCGCAGCCATGGCATTCATGCCGAGCCGACGACGTTTGGTTTGAAACTCGCGCTCATGCATGACGAATTTTGCCGCGCACTCGAACGGCTCGAACGCGCCCGCGACATTGTTGCCATCGGCAAATTGAGCGGCGCAGTCGGCACAAGCGCGCATTTGTCGCCGCGGGTGGAGGAATTTGTCTGCAAACAACTTGGATTAAAGCCCGCGCCGATCGCCACGCAGGTCGTGCAACGCGACATTCACGCGGAATTCCAAACCACGCTCGCCCTTGTCGGCGCGAGTATCGAACGCTGGGCGGTTGAATTCCGTCATCTGCAGCGCACCGAAGTTCTCGAAGCTGAAGAGCCATTCGTCAAAGGGCAGAAAGGTTCGAGCGCCATGCCGCACAAGCGCAATCCAATTACCTGGGAACGACTTGCCGGTCTCGCGCGTGTGTTGCGCGGCAACGCCGTCGCCGCACTGGAAAATATCGCCCTCTGGCACGAGCGAGACATCAGCCACAGTTCAGTTGAGCGAATTATTTTCCCTGATTCCTGCACGCTGCTGGACTATATGTTCGGCCTGCTTACGCGCCTGATGGACGGCCTTGTCGTTTATCCGGCGAACATGAAGAAAAATCTCGACCTCTCGCTGGGCATGTGGAATTCGCAAACCGTCCTACTCTCCTTGATCAAAAAAGGTCTCACACGCGAAGAGGCTTACGACCTCGTCCAGCGCAACGCAATGAAAACGTGGGAAACCAAACACGCCGGTCGCGATGACGCTGATTTTCTCGAAGTCCTGAAAGCCGACCCCGACGTGGCGAAGCATTTCAAGCCGGGCGAACTGGAAAAACTCTGCTCGCTCGACTTCCATTTCAAGGAAGTGCGGAACCGTTTCAAAAAACTTGGTCTGTAAATCGTAAAAGATTTAGATCACGTTTGGAGCTTGAAAGAAATCATAAATCTGCTACCTTGAATCATAAATTATAAAAGAGCTAGCATTATAGGGGTAACGAACGAGAAGTGTGAGGTGACTGGACTTTATTTATCAACCGGCTGCGAACACGCCGATTGTGTGGAATTTTTAGAAGGTAATATATTTCCCGCTTGTAAGACGTGTCTCAAGCCAATCCGGTGGTTGCTTCAATATCATTTCAAAAAATAAATTTCAAAGTAGCCCACTGACCCAAATATTCTCTTGAAAAGCAAAGCTGCTTCCGATACTTTCTTTCAATAATAAACAGGGCATGAAGGGTCATTATATTTCAATTTTCGCGGTCATACTTTTTTGTTCCACCTCCTTCGCCACCGAAACCTTTCGCGTCGTTACTTACAACGTCGAAAATTATCTGGATCAACCAACTCAATCGCGCCACTACGTCAAATCCGAAGAAGCCAAAGCCAAAGTCCGCGAAAGCATCGAGACCATGAACCCCGACGTAATCGCACTGGAAGAAATGGGCACGACCAGTGCGCTGCTGGAATTGCGTGCGTCGCTCAAGGCCGACGGACTGGATTTTCCGTTTTGGGAATACATCAGCGGCGCGGACACGAACATCCACGTCGCCGTGTTGAGCAAATTTCCCATCATCGCACGGCACCCACACACGAACGATGACTTTTTGCTTGATGGCCGCAGATTCTATGTCAGCCGTGGTTTTGCGGAAGTGGAAATTCAGGCCGCGCCAAAATTCACCTTCACACTCATCGCCGCGCATTTGAAATCGAAACTCGCCACACCAAACGCCGACGAAGCCGAGGAACGCCTAGCCGAAGCAAAAGTTTTGCGCGGCATCATTGATGAACATTTCAGGACAAACCCGAACGCGAAACTGATTGTCCTCGGCGATTTCAATGACACGAAAGATTCCGATTCAACGAAGGAAATCATCGGGCGCGGAAAATTCAAGCTCACCGACACGCGGCCCGCCGAGCACAACGGCGACAATGCGCACGCCGAGCCGCCGTATTTCGAACCGCGCAACGTCGCGTGGACCTATTTCTACGGCGCGGACGACACTTACGCGCGCATAGATTACATTTTGTTGAGTCCCGCGATGGAGCATGACTGGGTGAAGGCCGAGACTTACATTCCCACGATTCCGAACTGGGGCATCGGTTCAGACCACCGGGCAATCCTCGCGACGTTCAATACAAATTAAAATAACACATACCGCTTAACCAATCAACAGTTACGTTTGGTAAATATGCCATCCCGAATCAAACCTAGAATAATAATTAAACTTCCGGCATGGAGAGAGAGCCTATGCACATGATTTGGGTAAAATGATGCTGAATCATCTTCGCAAAAATTTTGCCACGGCTTCCGTTCGCGTGCGCACCTGCAATTTTTCGTAGATGCGGCGGATGTAGGTGTGGACGGTTTCGTAGCCGATGCCGAGTTTCTCCGCGATTTCCTTGTACATCAAACCTTGGCTCAACAGGTCGAGTACCTGCTGTTCGCGCTCGGAAAGGTTTTCCGTCTGCGCCTCCGCCTCCGCCGAGCGCTGGAACGATTGCACGACCTTGCGCGCGATGTGCGTCGTCATTGGCGAGCCACCGCGCTTCACTTCCTCGATCGCTTCGAGCAATTCTTTCCCCGCCGTTCGCTTGAGCATGTAGCCGCTCGCGCCCGCCGCCAGCGCGTCGAAAATATTTTCCGTGTCTTCATAGACCGTGAGCATCATCACCTGGATCTCCGGCGCGATTTTTTTCAATTGCCGGACGCATTCGACGCCGTTCATGCCGGGCAGGTTGATGTCCATCAAAACCACATCCGGCTTGATTTGCGGCAAATCCTTCAGAGCGTCCTCGGCGTTCGCATACTGGCTCACGCAGCAGAAGCCGTCTGCGCGGTTGAGCACGCGCATGAGCGTCTCGCGCAATTTGTCGCTGTCCTCGACGATGGAAACGGAGATGGGCATAAATTTATTTTTTCATCAGCGGAATTTTCAGTCGCACAATCGTCCCGCCGTTCGCGCCGCCGGCAATGGAAAATTCTCCGTGGATGTCGTCCATTCGTCTTTTCATATTGCGCAGTCCATTCCGGTTTTGCGGTGCGGATTGATTTCCGATTCCACGGCCATTGTCTTCAATTTCCAACGTGAAGCCGCCCAGCTGCAAGCGCAATCTAATCCAGACTTCGGTCGCCTGTGCGTGCTTGACGACGTTGTTGACGGCTTCCTTGAACGCGAGAAAAACATTGTGGCGGACTTCGGGTGGAATCGGCGTCGGCGGTAATTGTGTCGGCAAATCCACACGGTAACGCACGCCGGCGAGCGCAAGATATTCCTGCGCATATTTGCAGGCGTAATTCGCGAGACCTTCGAGTGTATCGTTGGACGGATTGATCGCCCAGACGATTTCATCGAGCGAATGTGTCGTTTCGCGCGCGGTTTCGGAAATTTGTTTCGCGTGCGATTCGATTTCGTCGGGTGAATTTTTGTCAGACTCGGCCATTTCACCGAGCAGCGCGACTTGAGTCAAATTCGCGCCAAGCTGGTCGTGCAAATCGCGCGCGATGCGGGAGCGTTCGCGTTCGAGCGCTTCCTGTTGCTTGAGCAGTTGCAACTGGCGCTGCAACTTTAGTGTGGAAAAATAACGGACAACGGCAATAACCATTCCAAGAAAAACCACAATGACCATGGCAAGAAACCAGCGTGTTTGCCAGAATTGCGGTTGCACCGTGATTTCGAGAATGCTGCCGTTTTCATTCCAAACACCGTCTTCATTGCATGAGATGACGTGAAAGCGGTATTGCCCCGGAAGGAGTTCGTTGTAATGCGCGACGCGCGCGTCGCCGGGCGTCCAGGCGGTTTCGCGGCCTTCCAAACGGTATTTAAAATGCACTTCGTTGGGCGCGGAAAAACTCAGCGCGGTGTAATCGATTTCTAGTTGATTGTGGCCGGGCGGAACAACGATGGCTTGCGGCTGTGCTGAATCAAGGCGGTTCGTTTTTTTCGCCCCGTTTACCAGCGCGGATTCGATCATGACCGTTGGCGGCTGTAAATTTGGTTTAAGATCGGCAGGATTTACGGAAACCAGTCCTTTGGTTGTGGGAAACCACATCCTGCCGTCGCTCGTGCGGCAGGCCGCCGGTTGCGAACCGCTGGAACATTCCCGCGTCGGCAATCCGTCGGTCTCCACATATGTCCGGCAGGAAATAACGTTCGTTGCTCCGCTGGCAAAATCGTCCAGCGATTTTTTTTGAATTCGCATCAGTCCTGCGTTCGAGCCGATCCACAAATTACCGTCATCATCTTCAATGATGTAACCGATGCTGTTGCTGATAAGGCCGTCGTCTGTGGAATAGCGCGTCCATATTCCATTTTGAAATCGTGCCAGCCCGTGACCAGACGTGCCAACCCACAAAACTCCGTCTTTGTCGAGGTAAAGGCAGGAAATGTCATCGCCAGGCAAACCGTTTTCGGACTTTCGATAGGAAATAGATTTCCCGTTTCGGAAAAAATTCAGACCTGCGTTCTGCGTTCCCACCCAAAAATTTCCAGCGAAATCTTCGACAATGGCGCGAACGGTATTTTCCGACAAACCATCCTGCGTCGTATAAATTTTCCAATTCTGTCCATTCCAACAGCCCAAGCCATTTTGCGCGCCGACCCACAATTGGCCGCCGTGATCTTCAAACAACGCATAAATTTGCGGGCCGAGAATTTCTGTAGTAGCAGGAATAAAATGATTGGTTTGAAATAAAAAAAGCCCGTTGTCCCGCGTACCGGCCCAGACTTGTTGCTGGTTATCCACCAATACTTCCCAAGCATCATGATACTGGCTGATATGAAAATCCTGCGCGGAATTCGTCTTCCAATAAGATGCGCCTTGTGCTCCAAAAGCTACCCACAAGCCGCCGTAAGCGTCCTCGGACAGTGATTGCGCATCCCATGGATGAAGTTCGCGGGGCGTATTGAATTTTTTTCTTTTAATTCGATCCAAACCACCGCCGTCGGTTCCCACCCATAGATTTCCTTCGCGATCCATGCACAGGGAAAGGA
>JBEKZT010000067.1:0-8945 GCA_049509595.1 Verrucomicrobiota bacterium | reverse complement strand
CGGAGCGGCCTCGGTCTTGGTGCCGGGCAGGAAAATAGTGCCACGTTCAAAGTGAACATCACTCCAGCGCATAGGTCTCCGTTCGTCGGCATCGCCGCCGCCAACGACTTCACCAATACGCGCGCCCGAATACGCCAAAAATTCAACCAAATCTGCACCATCTTTGCTTTTTTCCTGATTGTCCTTTTTGCCGTCTGACAATCGTATGGTGCTGATAAGCTGCTTAAACTGATCGAGGCTGGGAACCACAATCTGTTTGGATATGATTTTCCGGCGTTTGATGTGCTTGGCTGGATTGGAAAGAATCAGTCCGCGATTAAGGGCAAAATCAAAAACTGCATTCAAAACGTCCAACTCGTGAACGAAAGTTTCGGAAGCCAGAATCATTCCTCGTTCTTTGACCCAGCGGTCGCAATTCTGCTCGGTAATGTTGCGGACAGGCAAATTCTTAAAATATGGGGCGAGACCCTTGATATACATTTCCCGACGCTTAATAGTGCCGGAACTTGCCGCGTGTTGGTTCGTTTCCAGCCATAATTTCGCGGCCTGCTCGAAGTTCAATTTTGCGTCGGGAGAAATTTTCAAACAGCCGATTTTTGCCCGCAAGTCATTCAGTCGGCGGTCGGCCAATTTTCGATCTTTGGTTTTCAACGACCGGCGAAACTGCTTGCCTCCGCGCTTCAACAGGGCATAATATCCGTTCGATGATTCGAGCCGATATAGATTCTCTGCCACTTTGTGAAAAGCCGGTTTTTCAACCGGCTGCGATGTGTTTTTGCTCGTCATTTTCATGCAAAAACATAGCACAAAACCGGAGGGTGACAAGTGCGGGTTACAAGTCGCTGGTTGGAAGCACGGTTGAATCTTCGCAAGTAGCTCATAAATAATAGGATGGGTTGGTAGCTCAGTCGGTAGAGCAGTGCCCTTTTAAGGCATTGGTCCCGGGTTCGAGTCCCGGCCAACCCACCAAATTTTACGGCACGATGACGCGCAATCGTTCTCGTTCAATCGAAAATGTCGCGGGCAAATTGCCAATCCACTCGCCATCCAGTTCAAAGGCCGTTTTCGCTTCGCCCGACAATTCAAAATTCGCCGCGCAAAAGCGTTGCACGATTTTTTCCGGCAATTTTCGGCGAAGGAGAAAATTCGGAACGCAACGAATCAGCGTGGACCAATTCGCCCGCGGAAAAATGCAAACGTCCAAAAGCCCGTCGCGCAAATTCGCCTGCGGAAAAATCTGAAACGGGCCGCCGTAAAATTTCCCGTTGCCGATCAAAACCAGTTCACCGGAGAAAATTTTCCCGTCCGCTTGCGCGGAAATTTTCACCTGCTTTTCGCGCAAGGTCTTCAATCCGGCGAAGATGTAAGCCAGCGGACCGATTTTTTTCTTGTGCCGCCAGTCCACAAGTTCAATCGCGCGCGCGTCCAGTCCCGCGCCCGCAAGCTGGACAAAATAGCGCTGCTCGCGTTTACCATTCATGGAGAATTCGACGCGTGGCAGATCAATTTTTTTTTCTTGTCCGCGCTGCAAAATTTCCCAAGCGCGTTCGATAAGCAGCGGCAGTTTCAACTCCCGGGCGAAGACGTTGACCGTGCCGAGCGGGAGCACGCCGAGCCGGGCGCGCACAAAACCATCCGGCGCATCGCCGATGCCGTTCAACGTTTCATTCACCGTGCCGTCGCCGCCGGCGGCCACGATGAGTTCAAAGCCGTCGGCAACCGCTTCCGCCGCGAGACGCCGCGCGTCACCGGCGGCCGTTGTGGCTTTGAGCGCACATTGCGAAGCAATTTCGTCGAGAGAGTGACGAAAATGCCTGGCTTTGTTGCCGCGAGCGGCAGGATTGAAAATGACGCAGGTGCGCACGCGGCGGAAAGTTTGTGATGCGCACGCGGTTAGTCGAGCAGAAATAAATTCATCTGGACAAGCGAAGACGGGAACTTACTCTCATGCGCATGAACCTCAAAAAAATTTCCTTCGGACTTTTTCTCGGGATTTGTTGCGCAACAGTTTCAACCCTTTTCGCTGACGACATCAAACCGGTGACGCCGAATGCTTCGCCGGAAGCGGTGAAGTTGCTCCAATATATTTACAGCATTTCCGGCAACCACACCTTGACCGGCCAACACGCCGTCCCACTGCTGCGTTCCGCGCGGCTGGTCGAGGCACAGCGCGCGACGGGACATTTTCCGGCCGTTTTCGGCATGGATTTCGGCTTCGATTTTCCGAACACGTGGGATGGCATCAATTTCCGCCAGCAGATCGTGGACGAGGCGATTCAGAAATATCACGAAGGGTACATCATTGTCCTCATGTGGCACGCGGTACGGCCGATTGAAGACGAACCGGTGAAATTCAAAGATTCCATTCAAGGCAAACTGACCGATCAGCAGTGGCAGGATTTAATCACGCCGGGAACAGAAATCAACGAGCGCTGGAAATCGCAGGTGGACGTCATCGCGTGGTTTCTCAAGCAGTTGCGCGACGCGCACGTGCCGGTGCTCTGGCGGCCTTACCACGAAATGAACGGCGGCTGGTTTTGGTGGGGCAAAAAAACCGGCGACGACGGCTATAAAAAATTATACCGGATGCTTTACGACCGGCTGGTGAATTTCCACAAGCTGAACAATTTGATCTGGATTTACGGCGCGAACGAGATGACGCCACCGAACGTTGATCCTTACGACATGTATTATCCCGGCAATGATGTCGTGGACATTCTCAGCACGGATATTTATCATACTCGTTTTGCGAAAGAACAATACGACCAGCTTCTCGCTCTGGCAAAAAATAAACCGATTGCACTGGCAGAAGTCGGTGCCGCACCGTCGCCGGATATTTTGAAGGAACAGCCACGCTGGACGTGGTTCATGTTGTGGGGTGATCCGCCGGATGGCGGCCCAAATGCAGAAACGCTCCGCGCCGTCTATAATTGTGATCAGGCGGTTACTTTTGACAAATTGCCGTGGGTTCAGACGGGCCAGCCGAGATAATTTTTAATGAACAAGACTGGCGCTATACGTCTTATAATTGCGGCAATTATCTTTGCTGGTTTTGGCGCTCAAATTCATGCGGCGGAAAACAGTTCTCCGAACGTTTTTGACGTTTGTGAATTCGGTGCCGTTGGCGATGGCCAGACGATGGACACTGCGGCCATCCAGAAGGCGGTGGATGCCTGCGCTGCACAAGGCGGTGGCCAGGTGTTATTGTCCGGCGGAAAAACTTTTCTCGCAGGCGCGATTGTTTTGCGAAACAACATTGATTTTCATCTGGCGCGCGGCGCGGTGTTGAAAGGCAGCCAGCATTGGCAGGATTTTGGCGATGAAGGAGCGCTGTTGTTCGCGAAGGATGCGTCGAATATTTCCATTTCTGGTAATGGAATCCTTGATGGAAACGACAAGGCCGTGTGGCAGCAGCTTGCAAACGAAGAAGCGGGTGGTGACGTCGCAAAAGAAGGATGGTGGCCGCAATCATTTTGCGGCGAGTGGTGGCCATTCGGCAAAAAGCCCGGTGAAAAAGTCAGCGGCGGTGGGCGACCGATGATGATATTGCTCATCGGCTGCAAACACGTGCAAATCCGTAATATCACCATCAACAAAGCACCAAGTTGGACGATTCATCCTGCTGGCTGTGACGATTTAGTCATTGAGTCCATAAGCATACTCAACGACTGGAATGTGGCGAACAACGACGGCATTGACCCCGACCATTGCCACAATGTGCGCATTGCGAACTGCTACATTGATACTGCGGACGACGGCATCGTGCTAAAAAATACGCCCAACTTTGCAACTTACGGTGCGTGCGAAAACATCACGGTGACCGGCTGCGTCATCGCGTCGCGCAGTTGCGCATTGAAGCTTGATGAGGCCTACGCGCCGCCCGGCATCCACAACGTGGTCTTTGACTCGTGCGTGATTTTTCGCAGTAATCGTGGCCTGTGCATCCAAAGTCGCGACGCCGGCGACATTAAAAATGTAATTTTTTCCAACATCACCATCGAGAAACGACTTTCCCCGCACAAATGGTGGGGCGCAGCCGAACCGATCCACATCAGCCATTTTCCGAGAACCAAAGACACGAAGCTCGGTCATGTCAGTCACATTCGATTCAGCAACATTCTTTGCTGCGGCGAGAATGGCGTTTACATTCACGGCTGGGAATTGGATCCGGTGGAAGATATTGTGTTCGACAACGTGCGAGTAGAAGTCGGCAAATCCACCGACGTGCCCGGCGGATTTTATGACGGACGGCCTGATGGTCTTTTCCAAGGCATTTACACGAACAACATCGCCGGCATCCATTGTGAATATGTGCGCGGACTGACGCTTCGCGACACGCAAGTTGTCTGGGGCGACCGATTGATGGATTACTATGGACCGGCCTTGGAAGCGCGCCACGTTGAAGATTTACGTCTGGAAAATTTTTCCGGCCACGCGGCTCACCCCAGTAAAACGCCGGACCGAATCATCGAATGACTACAACAGAAGAAACTCGGCTATTTTTTAGAATTTTCAGTCGCAAGATTCGCATCCATCGGCAGTGAAATACGGACAACGCCGGAATGACCGGATTGAGACGGAATAATTTCGAGTTTGCCGTGATGCGTCTCAATGATTTTCCGGCTCACGGTCAGTCCCAGTCCCAAACCGACAATGCGCGTGGTGAAAAATGGCGCGGGTGCCTGTTTGGCCGCTTCCACCGTGAAACCGGTGCCGTTGTCCTCAACTTCAATTTGCAAATCCTCATGTCCATTGTTGCTTTCAGTGTGCAACCGCACGCCAATTTTCGGCTCTATCGGATTCGCTTGAAGCGCATTGAGCATGACTTCCGCGAGCGCGTGTTTCAACGCAGCGCGATTGCCAGTCACAATAATTGGCTTGCCGCCATTTTCATATTGCAACGTCGCAGCCTCGGCCGGTTGGTGTTTGCGCGCTTCCTGATACGCCTCTTCGATCAATTTTCCGACGGGAAACGCTTCCTGTTCAATTTGTCCATCGCGCGCAAGAAAGCGCATTTGATTGATCAAACGAGTAACGCGCTTGACACCGTCAGCGAGCGCGTGATCGAGCGATGCGAGAAATTCCTTGTCCTTGAATTTTTCCGCAAGCAACTGCTGGTGCGTTGAAAGCGGAACCATCGCGTTGCCAATTTCATGCGCGAGCCTGTCAGCCATGGATTTAATCATACGCAAATTCGCCGCTTCAACTTCCAAACACCGCAATTGTTCGCTCTGCGTCAAATCCTCGGCCATCAATAATGCAGAAACCGGCACGGCGGAGTTTTGCCGCTGAAACGGAACCACGGTGACGCTGTAAATCGTGCCCGGAGAATTTTCCGGTTCGTAGCGGAACGGTCCGATGGCCGCGCCGGTTCGCAGCACCTGATAAATTTTTGCGCCGAGCGCCTGCGGTAGGTCGCTGAACTCCAATTCGCCGGTGCGCGGATTTTTTCGCCCAAAATGGCGGCGGGCGGCCTTGTTCGCATGCAACACGGAAAGGTCGCGACCGACAACGACGCATGCGCTGCTCAGTTCGCGAAGCACATCGGTCATCATCTCGTGATTGCTCGCAAGCTGGTCGTGCAACCAGATGTTGCGGAGCGCGAGACCAACTTGCTCAAGCAAATGAAAAATCATTTCCAACTCGTCATTGATAAGCGGTTCGCCGGTGACGCGGCCGTCAAAAACGGCAACGCCCACGACCGTTTCGCGATCAAGAATGGGCACGGCGACCTGTCCGCTGAGCAATTCAAATTCCTTTTGCGCCTCTGCGTCGGCACGCGCTTCGTCGCTATTGCGTCGGAGAATTCGTCCGAGCCGTGCAAGCTGGCCGCCAATGCCGGAATCGAGAGATAACTCAAAATGTTCGAGCAAGCCGTGCGGGATGCCGATGGCCGAAGCGGCGCGCAAACGGCGGCTGTCTTCCGGCGAATGCGTTTCCGTGAACGGCGTGCATGGGCGATTCAAAAAAATCGCGGCGCGGTTCACGCTGAGGATTTCGCGCAGGAAAAGCAAAAATTGTTTGAGCATCGGCTCGGCATTGAGCGAATGCGTGAGAATGGATGAAAAATCGCGCAGCACGCCGAGCGTTTGCGAAGCACCGGTAAACCGCGTTGAAACGGACTCAATTGGTCTTGAAAATTGAGGCGGTGGCGGCACGGGCAACGGTAACGGCGTTTGAACGGCGCGTTGTGGCACGACCCACAGACGTTCCAGCAGCGAAGTCAGCAGCCGTGCGCGAACGGGTTTTGTGAGCACATGCGTTACACCGTGCATGTAGGCTTCTTCTTCCCATTCAGAACGGGTGGCGGACGTGTAGGCGATAATGGGGCATTTGGAATCGCGACGGCGGATTTTTTCGATGACCCACACGCCCTGCACGCCGAGCAGTTCGACATCAAGGATGCACGCGCCAACTAGTCCATGCGCCAGCAGCGGCTCGGCTTCCTCGAAACTCACGCGATGGACGACGCGATGTTCCTCCGGGTTCAAGCCTGCGCGAATGGCTTCGGCAAAATCCGGATGAGCGGCCAGAACCAAAAGTGTTTTCATGGCGCGCAGATTACAAACAGACAAAAACTGATTTCGATTCCTGTCACTGCTCTGGGATAATCTACCGCCGCCGCCTTCAGGTCAATTCATTCTTGCAAGTGCCGCGCAAATTTAAAATGCACTAAGCTTGCCTTGATTGGGGACCAGCAGCAGCAATAAACCGCGTCTTACAGGTTCGCTTGATTGATTAAATTTACTCGGTGGTGAGCAATTTTTCCCAGAGTTCCTCGTTGAGAAGAACTTTTTGGAGAAAATCGTTGTCGCGCGGCGGCGGTGCGACCCGTTCGGGGTGCAGTGGCAAATGAATCGTGAATGTCATGCCACGGCCCGGCTGGCTATTGGCTTCAATGTTGCCGCCATGATGGTGAATGATAAAAAAGCATGCCATCAAATGAATGCCGTATTCGGACGGCGTGTCGGTACGGACGACAAACGGATCGAAAATGACGCGCAATGCTTCCTGTGGCAAGCCTGGGCCGTTGTCGCTCAGTTGCATGATGATCTCCGGTTTTGCACCACCGTTTTTCAATTCCGCCGACAACGTAACACAACTGTCTTCGGGCAAACTCGCCAGTTCATCTTTCAACAAAAGCTCGAACAACCTGTAAAATTTCGGCTTGTCCGCGTTGAGCGCAGGCAGCGAATCGGAAATACGATTATCAATTTGAATTCGCCGCGCAGCAAATTGTTCCTGCAACGATTTTATCGCGTCGCCGACGGCCTCATGCAGGAAAACCTTGTCTTCAAAGTTAAATGCCGGTGTTTCCGAGGCGGTCCATAAATCCTTGAGCAAACCGTTAATTCTTTCAATCTGCGACTGAACGTTCTGATGATAATCTTTCCAAAAATCCGGGTTGCGCAAGGTGCCCGACGCCGTTCTTTCCTCGGCCATTTTAACCGGTGCAAGGTCAAGAAATGTTTTTACGGCCACGAGCGAATTACGTATGTGATGGCTGAGCCCGGCGGCAAGCAAACCGAGGCTGACAATGCGGTCGGCGATCATCATGTTGCGCAGCACGGACATTTTTTCCTTGAGCAACTGGTCACGCTCAAGCCGCAGCATGAAAAATTCCAGGCCGCGTTTGAGCGTCTGATCCAGTTGCGGCGGATCCCACGGTTTGGTCACGTATTTGTAAATCGCACCGCTGTTAACGGCGGCGATGGCCGCGTCCATGTCCGCATAAGCCGTCACGAGCACGCGAATCATCTGGGGACGCAGCTTGCGAGCACGCTCCAAAAGCCAGACGCCCTTTTTTTCACCGGGCATTCGCTGGTCGGTCATCAGCAGACCGATTTCGTCCGCGTGCCGTTCCAGCAGTTTGAGGCCGTCCTGCGCGCTGACGGCGGTGAAAATGTGAAATTGATCGCCGAATGCGCGCGAGAAAGCCGTAAGCGATTTTTCCTCGTCATCCACGTAAAGGATTGCGAATTTTTTATAGTCGTACAAGTTCTCCATGATGTTGCTCCGATGAAATTGCCAGTTTTTCAATCACAGGAAATTCGAGTGTGAACTCGCAAAACTTCCCGCTCTCAGTCCTCACAGAAATACGTCCGTCGTATTCCTGAACGATACGATAACAAATACTCAAACCCAAGCCCATGCCTTCGCCTACTTCTTTCGTCGTAAAAAACGGATCGAAAATTTTGTCCAAATGCTCCGCGTCAATGCCCGTGCCGTTGTCGCGAATCACAATCGAACTATGATTCTTTTCCACACGACCTTCAATCCAAACCGTTGGTTCCTCGCTTTCAAATTTCTTGTGCCGCAACGCATCCAGCGAGTTTTGTAATAAATTTACGAGAACATGAACCAACTTGTTCCGATTCGCAAAAATCATTTGCTCCGCGTCCAATTTTTGCTCGATCCGCACCTTGTCACGCCATTCGCCACTCGAAAACCGCAGCGCGGCGTGGACCACTTCGGCCACTTGCACCTGATCACGCTGCTCGGTGTCTGGATGCGTGAACGTGCGCAAATCGGAAACAATGTTTTTCACCCTTTTGATGCCTTCCTCGACATCCTTGAGAATCTCGGCGTAGTCCGCCTGTTGTTCTGGCGCGAGATATTTGCCTTTTTTGTGCAAAGTGAACAGTCCGGTCGTGGCGAAGTTGAGCGGATTGTTGATTTCGTGGATGATGCCCGCGCTCATGCGGCCCAGCGACGCAAGTTTTTCGGATTGCACCAACTGCATTTCGTTTTCCTTGAGCTGTTGGAGGCTCGCTTCGAGCACTTCACGGTTTTTGTCCAATTCGTAGCGCAATGTGAATTCACGAATTCTCAAGAGCCGCTGCAAACGTCCGCCAGCGACGACAATGACACTGGTCAACGCGAGAAAATATAGATTGTTGACATAGATGCCGTGTTGTTGACGTGAAATCGTTCCGTGGAGAAAA
>JBEKZT010000066.1:0-8950 GCA_049509595.1 Verrucomicrobiota bacterium | reverse complement strand
AGTTGAAACATCTCATGGCATTTCTTCAGCACGAGCGGGCGCGTCCGCCGGCCGATGAACCGAAGGAATCCACCAAACGTTTGAGCAGCGAGAGTGTCTATCTGGAAATCGCCGCGCTGCGCGCCCTATATCGGTTTGCAGAAAATGAAAAATTGCTGTCGAAAAATGTCGCGGAAAATCTTTCGTTGCCTCGACGCTGGAAACGGTTGCCGAAAGCGTTGTCCAATGTCGAAATTGAAAAATTGCTCGCGCCGGAAAACCCTGAAACGCCGGAAAGTTTGAGCGATCAGGCGATTTTGGAATTGGGTTATGCTTCAGGATTGCGTTTGTCCGAATTGAAAAATTTGCGACTCGAACAGCTTCATCTTGAAGCCGGTTTTATCAACATCATTGGCAAAGGCAATAAAGAACGCGTCGTGCCGGTCGGAAAAAAAGCGGTTGAAGCGTTGAACCATTACATCAAAGTCGCGCGTCCAAAACTCGTAACGCCAAAATCCCCGGCGAATGTTTTTCTGACGAAACGCGGCACACCGTTCGCCTCGGTCACGCTTTGGTTGCGAATCAAAAATCGTGTTCGCCGCACCGGAATTTCACGCAACATCACGCCGCACATGCTGCGGCACAGTTTTGCGACGCATTTGCTGGAGCACGGCGCGGATTTGCGCGTGATTCAGGAATTGCTCGGCCATGCGAACATTAGCACGACGGAAATTTACACCCACGTTACGGGAAACCGGCTGCGCGAGATTCACCGGAAATTTCATCCGCGCGCTTAATCACTCAAAATCATAAACCGTGACCTTCTTGCACGTGCGCTTGAAAACTTTTTCCAAAAATTCCACATGTTGCGGATGAACTTGATAATCATCCTGTGCTTTCCTGTCCGGGAAAATGATGTTCAGCGCCACTTGATAGGATTGATCCACCACCGGACGATGACTCGGTGCCATTTTGCCCACATGAAACTGCATCACGCCGGGAATATTTTTTAACAGCTTGTTCGCGCCTGCAATCAATTCATCCCCGGCGTTTGGATTGGCCGGGTCCGTCCAAAAAACAACGACATGCGAAAACATACCTTTGATTTAACCACGAAGGCGCGAGGGGAAAATTAGCTCGCTAAGATTTGAAGAAAAACTACGGGCCATTATCGCCAATCGCCTCGACCGGGCAACCTTCCTTGGCTTCTTTGCAGCGCGCTTCTTCTTCGGGCGTCGTCGGCTGTTTATAGACAAACGAGTAGCCGCCGTCGTCGTTGCGCTTGAAATTGTCCGGCGCGGTCTCGCGGCACAGGTCGCAGTCAATGCACTGATTGTCCACGTAGTATTTGCCCGCGATATTTTCGGGATATTTGTTCGCTGCGTCAGCCATAAATTTCCTTTTAAGTTACACCAAAATATGGCCACCGAACGCGGCATTGGCAAGTCTCATTTATGTTTGAATTCCTTTGCGCCGATAAAAAACTTTTCATCCCGCCGCGCGATTGTATGTTTTGACCATGCGACAAGGAACCGTTCGTCGGACAAAAATCATTTCAACGCTCGGTCCCGCCACTGATTCAGCCGAAATGATCGGTAAGCTCATTGACGCGGGCGTCAATATTTTCCGCCTTAACATGTCGCACGCGCCGCATGACTGGGTGCGCCGCGTCGTCAAGGATATCCGCGCCGCATCCGCCACGCGCACGCGGTATTCCGGGATCATGATGGACACACAAGGTCCCGCCATCCGCACCGGCGACCTCGGCGTGCCGCTGGATTTGCAGCCTGGTCAGAAATTCACCCTCACCGTCCGCGGTGAACGCGACCTGGAGCAACATTCCGTGGACGTAAACTACGAAAATTTCATCAACGACATCAGCGTCGGCGACGTGGTGCTGATTGACAACGGTGCGATTGAAATGAAAGTACTCGCCAAAAACGGCAACAAGGTTGAGTGCGAAGTCCTCACCGAAGGAAAACTCGGCAGCCGCCGCCACATCAACTTGCCCGGCGTCAAAGTCAGTCTGCCCGCGCTCACCGCGAAAGACATCAAAGACGTAAAACTCGGCCTCGAACTCGAAGTGGATTTCATCGCGCTCTCATTCGTTCGCGAAGCCCGCGATTTGCTTCAACTCCGCGAAATGTTCGTGGAAGGCAAACCGCATCCGCTCGTCATCGCCAAAATCGAAGACCAGGAGGCGATTAAAAATCTGGAAGCAATCATTCAAGAAGCCGACGGCATCATGGTCGCGCGCGGCGATTTGGGAATTGAAATTCCGTACGAAGAATTGCCCATCGTCCAGCGGCGCATCGTGAAAACTTGTTTGCGCGTTGGCCGTCCCGTGATCGTCGCCACGCACATGCTCGAAAGCATGATCGAAGCGCCGATGCCCACGCGCGCCGAAGTCACCGACGTGGCCAACGCCGTTTTTGAAGAAGCCGATGCCATCATGTTGAGCGGCGAGACCACCGTCGGAAAATACCCACTCAAGTGCATCGAAGTTTTCGACAAAATCGCGACGCGCATCGAGCGCAGCGGCAGCGCGCAATTCCACGATCTGGCGGAGTTGACCACCGCGCGGCAAAAACTCGTCAAAAGCGCCGTCGTCATGGCCAACGAATTGAAGGCGGCGGCGATTCTGGTTTTCACGCGCCACGGCAGCATGGCGCAATACGCGAGCTGGATGCGTCCGCATTACTCGCCGATTTACGCGATGTGCGAGAACCAAAAAGCCGCGAACGAAATGGCCTTGTGCTGGGGCGTCACGGCGTTCGTCATGCCGTTCGATTTCATTGATCCACAGAACACGATCGAATCCGCGCTGAAAAATCTGACCGCGCAAGGCCGTTTGCAATCCGGCGCAACGGTTGTGATCATCGGCGCAATTTCCGTCGGCACGGAAATCGTGGACGCGGTGCAGATGAGAACAGTTTAAGGTTCATCCGCAGATTTCACAGATTTACGCAGATTGGTTTTTTAATCTGCGTAAATCTGTGAAATCTGCGGATAAAAAAGGGATTGTTTATTTTCCGAGGACTGCCGCCGCGCCATTGGCAAGATTCAAAACCGTTTCCGGGAAAACGCCGAGCCAGAACATTCCCGCGATGCAGATGGCGATGGAAAATTTTGCTGCGCCCGAAAGCGGAATCGGCGACAAATCCTGCGCGTCCTTGATCCAGTAAATCGCGCGCACCACGCCAAAATAATAATAAAGCGAAATCACCACGCCGGCCAGCGCCGTGAACGCGAGGCAATAATAACCGTGATTGTGCTTGGCCTGGCCGGCTTCGATGACGGACTTGAGCAGCAGAAATTTTCCGAAAAATCCCGCGAGCGGCGGAATGCCCGCGAGCGAAACCATCGCGAGCGCCATCGTCGCGGCGAGCAGCGGCGAACGCTGGCTCAATCCGGCGAACGCGGAAATGTCTTCGTCGTTCAGATGCCGCATCACGAGCGCGATTACCGTGAACGCGGCGATGACCGTGAACAAATATCCCGCGAGATAATACAGCAGCGCCGATTGTCCGCTCGCGCTCAACGCCGCCACGCCGAGCAGCAGATAGCCCGCGTGCGAAATGCTGGAATAGCCCATCAGCCGTTTCAAGTTGCGCTGCGGCAGCGCGCACAGATTTCCGTAAAGGATCGTGATGCCGGAAATGATGATCAACAAATTCGCCCAATGTTTCGTAACGTCCGGCACGGCGACAAACAGAACGCGCAGCAGCAAAACAAATCCCGCCGCCTTCGATCCGACCGCGAGAAATGCAGTCGTCGGTGTCGGCGCGCCTTGGTAAACGTCCGGCGCCCAAATCTGGAACGGAAACGCGGCGATCTTGAAACCAAGTCCGACCAGCACGAACAAAACGCCAAGCAGGAAAATTTTATTGTCCAGAAATTGCCCGGAAACCTGCGCAAGGTCGTTGAAATTGAATTTGCCCGTCGTTCCCCAAATCAGCGCGATGCCGAAAACCAGAAATGCCGACGACAGCGCGCCGAGGATCAGATATTTCACGCCCGCTTCGAGCGACACAAGCCGTCCGCGCTGAAAACTCACAAGGACGTAAAACGTGATCGTGATGAGTTCGATGGAGACGAACAGCATCGCAAAATCATTCGACGACGCGGCGAACAACATTCCCGCCAGCGCGAACAAAATGAGCGAGTAATATTCCGAAACGCCCGCCAGCCGGTCGGAAAATTCCGCCGACAAAAACAAAACGAGAATCGCCGCGACCAGAAAAAAGCGTTTGAAAAATAGCGCGAGCGGGTCCTCGACGAACGAGCCGCTGAACCCCGTGCCGAACTGGCTGCAAATTCCGTCGCCGCCCAAACTCACAATTAAAAGTCCGCCCAACGCCGCAATCGCCACGTAGGCCAGAAATTTTTTACGCTCGGCGGGCATCCAAAAATCCGCGAGCATCAGCACGATGCCGATGGCGATGACGCAAAGCTCGAGAGTTATCAGGGAGGAGTTCATCAGTTGCGGTTCACAAATTCTTGATTGGGGAGCGCGCGCGCGTCGCGCGCATTGGCTGGCGTCCCGCCGGCCAAAGGAGTCGTTGGCGCGACGCCAACGACGACAGCCGGGACGGCTGTGCTACCATTTGCCAAGCTCACGATTTTTTGGGCGTCAGGATTGATTTTTTCCGTGAGCAATTTCGGCAGAAAGCCGAACAGCAGCAGGCTCGCGAGCAACAGCGCGTAAGGCAGCTTGCGCCAGACATTCGAGGCGTCGGCGATATTGGAAAATTTTTCCGGCACCGGCCCGTGCAAAATGTTTCGGATTGCGCGCGTCATATAAACCGCGCCGATGATGAGCGCGCCCCAAATTGCAAGCGTCGTGACGAGCGGGAAAACTTTCCACGAACCGAAGAACACCGTGACTTCTCCGACGAAATTCGCGAAGCCGGGCAAACCACATCCGGCCATCGCCGCCATGAGCAACGCCGTGCCGATGAAACGCAGCGGTCGGCAAAGTCCGCCGAGTTCGCTGATTTGGAGCGTGCCGGTTTTTTGATAAATGTAACCGCTCAACGCGAACGTCAGCGCCGCCAAAAATCCGTGCGCAATCATGATCAAAACCGCGCCGGTCACGCCGATAAGGTTCAGGCTCGCGATGCCGAGGAAAATGAAGCCCATATGCGCGACGCTGGAATTGCCGATGAGCAGGTTCAAATCTTTTTGTTTCATCGCGACCCAGCCGACATACAAAATGTTGCCAAGGCAGAGCCACGCGAGAATGTGCATCCAGCTTTGCGCGGCTTGCGGCATCAGCGGCAGCGCGATGCGGATCAAACCGTAGAGGCCGAATTTTTTCAGCACACCGGCGTGGAGCATCGCGGTCGGCGCCGGCGCGACGCCGTAACCCAGCGGTGCCCACGAATGGAACGGCCAGAGCGAAACCAGAATCCCGAATCCGAACAGCAGCAGCGGGAAAATAAAATTCTGCGCGTTCGCCGCCAGCGGATGCGACGCGATGTATTCCGTGAGTTTCGGAATATCAAACGTGTTCGCGCCGGATTTCAGATAAAGCGCGATGAGGCCGATGAGCGCGATGAGCGCGCCGAGGCTCAAATATAATGTGATTTGAAACGTGGCGTAATTTTTCCGTTCGCCGCGTCCCCAGACGCCGATCATGATGAACGTCGGGATCAGCGCGAATTCGTGGAACGCGTAAAAGAAAAACAGATCGAGCGACGCGAACGCGCCGAGGATGCCGCCGGTCATCACGAGAAGCAGGATGTAAAATTCTTTTTCGCGCGTCTGGATTTCCCACGAGCAGAGCGCGGCGGCGAACGCGACGATCGCGCCCATCAGGATCAGGCCGACGTTCAAGCCGTCCACGCCGACGTGATAACTGATGCCGAGCGATTCGACCCACGGGATTTGCTGCACGAAGCGGTAGCCGTCCGCGTCCACCGGCGCGCTGGCGTATTGGCAGAACATTTTCACCGCGAGCACCGCCGAGATGAGCGTCGCCAAAACCGCGATGGCGCGGATGATGACGCGATAATTGCGCGGCACGAACACCAGCAATAGCGCCGCCAGCAATGGCCAGCCTAAAATGTAAGTCAGTATGGACATTTTCAAAAAATCAAAATGCTTTGGGGAGCGCGCCCGCCCCGGGCGCAGCCAACGACGCCCTCGTCGTTGGCACGAACGTTGTGGCGCAACCGAAATTTGAAAGTCCCACCACGTTCGTGTTCGACGCGAGGGCGCGTCGAACCGCAGCCGGGGCGGCTGCGCTCCCCATTTCAAATATAAATATCTGGTTCATTTTCATTTTCCTAAAACGAAATAGAGCAATACGGCAACGCCGAGCACGAACAAGAAAGCGTAAGTTTGCAAATTGCCGGTTTGCATGAGGCGCAACGCGCGTCCGCTCAAATCCGTGCCGCCGCGAATCGCGCCGATGCAAAAGCCTTCGACGAGCCAGCGGTCAATCCAATCGGCGACCGTCGCGATGAAATCGTGCGCGCGGACGAACGTGGCTTCGTAAAGTTCGTCGAAATAAAATTTGTCTTTCATCCATGTTGCCAGTGCGCCGAGTTTCGCGGGCAGCGGATCTGAAGTGGCATTTTTGTAAAGCGAGAACGCCAGGAAAATTCCGGCGAGCGCGACGCCGATGCCGATGAACATCGCAACGGGTGAGTGCAATGGTTCAAGAAGTTGCTGACTTGTTGATTGAACTACAAATCCCGGCTCATTTTTATCTGAAATATGGTTAATCGCTAACCAATGATTCCGATCTAATTGCGAACCGTAAATGGCGTTAATTCCGATGAAACCGCCGATGGCCGCGAACACCGCGAGAATAATCAGCGGCAGCGTCATCACCGGCGGCGATTCGTGCGCGTGCGAGGCGTGTTCGGATTTTTCTTTGCCGGAGAAAACGACGAAGAACAACCGGAACGTGTAAAATGCCGTGAGTCCGGCGATGAAAACAGCGACGCCAAACAGCAAATAATTTTTCTGTTCCAGACATTGCGCGAGAATCGAGTCTTTTGAATAAAAACCAGCGAACGGCGGAATGCCGCTCAAGGCCAGCGCGCCGATGAGAAACGTCCAGAACGTGACCGGCATTTTTTTGCGCAGATTGCCCATTTGCCAGATGTCTTGCTCGTGGTGCATTCCGATGATGACCGAGCCGGCGCTCAAGAACAGCAGCGCTTTGAAAAACGCGTGCGTGGTCAGATGGAACATCGCGGGCGTCGGGCCGTTCAAGCCGACGGCCATGACCATGTAGCCGAGTTGCGACAGCGTTGAGTAGGCGATGATGCGTTTGATGTCGTTTTGCTGGACGGCGATGAGCGCGGCGAGCAACGCGGTGAATCCGCCGATGTAGGAAATGATGTTCAGCGCCTCGTCATCAAACAAAAACAAACTTCGGCACAGCATATAAACACCAGCCGCGACCATTGTTGCCGCGTGAATCAAAGCGGAAACAGGAGTTGGACCTTCCATTGCGTCGGGCAACCAAACGTGCAATGGAAATTGAGCAGACTTACCCATCGCGCCGCAGAAAATCAGCAGGCCGGCAATCGTCGCACTCGCTCCGAGCGCACCAAATTTTGGTGTAAGCGAATTTTGCAGCACTGAAAAATTCAGCGAGCCGAGGATTCCCCAGACCATCAAAATTCCGAGCAGAAATCCGAAGTCGCCGAGGCGGTTGACGATGAACGCTTTTTTCGCGGCGTCGCCGGCGCTGGGTTTTTCAAACCAGAATCCGATGAGCAGGTAGCTGGACACGCCGACGAGTTCCCAGAAAATGAACATCTCGATGAAATTGTTCGCGAGCACGATGCCGAGCATCGAGAACGTGAACAGGCTCATGAACGCGAAGAACCGCGATTTGCCCGGATCGTCGTCCATGTAACCGTAGGAATAAATATGGATCAAACCGCCGACGCCGGTGACGACGAAGAGCATCATCATGCTCAACGCGTCGAGCTTGAGGCCGAAATCAACATTGAGGTTTCCGATGGAAAGCCAGTTGGCCGCAGTTTCGCCGCTGAAATGAATTCCGTTGGCATTGACGAAAATCACCGTCATCACGAATCCCGCGACGACTGCACCGATGGAAATGAGGCTGCTCGTCGTCTTGCAACGCAGGGTGAAAAGCGTTATCACCGCCGCTGACAGCAGCGGCAGGAACAAAATCAGCCACGGTAAAATTTCGTATTTCATTTTTAACCAGCCACAGATTTACACAGATGAAACACAGATTTCTTGTCTGCAGATGGCGCAGATTTTCGCAGATTTAATTTCAATCTGCGTCCATCAGCGAAATCTGCGGAGTCCTTGCGGACGACCACCATTTTATCTGTGTTCAATCTGTGTTTCATCTGTGGCTAAAATTACAGTTTCATGCTCGTCAAATCTTCGACGTGCGCGGTCTGGCGTTTGCGGTAAAGCGCGACGATGAGCGCGAGACCGACCGACACTTCCGCCGCCGCCACGGTGATGATGAAGAATACCAAAATCTGGCCGTTCAAGTTGTCGTTGAACCGCGAGAACGCGACGAGCGCGAGGTTCGCCGCGTTGAGCATCAGCTCCAGCGACATGTAAATGACAAGCAGGTTGCGTCGCATGATGACACCAAGCAGTCCCAGCGCAAATAACAGGAAGCTGACGGTCAAATAATGTTCGAGTCCGACGTGCATTTTATTTCAAATCCTTCTTGCTCAACAAAATCACGCCGACCATCGCCACGAGCAGCAGCACCGAAACGACTTCAAACGGCAGAACGTATTGCGTAAACAACAATTTTCCAAGCGATGCGGTGTCGCCTTCGGTCGTGGGCGACGAATGCGCGTTGAGATTTGTCGCATGCAGGCTTTTCAAAAAAATGACGAGGATTGTTCCGACCGAAACCAATCCGGCAACGATGCCGAACATCTTGATTTTGCGACGTTGTTCCTCCTTTAAATCCAGAAGCATGATGACGAACAGGAACAGCACGATGACG
>JBEKZT010000065.1:0-9011 GCA_049509595.1 Verrucomicrobiota bacterium | reverse complement strand
GCGAGCATCCCGCTCAAATCAAAACTTCCCGATTGCACCAAGTCGGGCGACAGTTGCGCGTCGAGAAAGAACAGTTTTTTCTTTTGCAAGTCCCCCAAATCCCAGCCGAACTTCGCGGCGTTGGACACGATGCGCCCGTAATGCTCCTCGAACGCGACGAAGATGCCCGGCTCATTGTCCACGCGCGCGCCGTTGACGAGCGTTTGCAGCGACATGATCGTCTTGCCGCCGCCCGGCCCGCCTTCGATGAGCGTGACCCGTCCGCGCGGCAGACCGCCATAAGTGATTTCGTCAAAGCCCTCGATGCCGGTCGGCGCTTTGGCGGGATTTTGGACGGACGATGTTTTTTTGGATTTCATAAATTTTTGCGTTTTAATTTTTTGAACTCTATTTTTACAGGATGGTCACCATATCCCGTTTCAAAAATTGGATGCACTTACCTTGTTATCTATTTGATAGATCATTTTCAATGGGGTGTTTACCCCATGTCACAAAGAGGCGACCCTCCGTGGAAGCATTCTAGCGGCGGCGGCAAAATATAAATCCTCGCGAATGAGAATCGGGAATTACCCCCCCCGCGGCAAAGAGAACAATTCACACCCCAGTTATGAAGCAATAAATTAAATTGATCCGAGACGTCGCCAATGGCGGCTTGTAGGGTCAGACCCTACAATCGCAGAGGATCGAAAGATTACAAGTTTTAATATGATAAATAAAAGCTGGCGGCTCGAAACTCAATTTGAGTTGCCAAAAAAACTCGTCGACAAATTCACGACACGTTTTGAAAATGGACATATTCAGCGAGATACCTTGTCCCGCTTTGCTGCCGTGTTAGTTTAAGGCGGAACGATATGCTCCACTGGCTGCATTCTTTACTGCCCCACATCCCGCATTACGGATATGTGCTCGTCTTCATCGTCGCGTTTCTGAACAACCTCGGTTTTCCACTGCCGGGTGAAACGATTCTTTTGGGCGCTGGATTCGTTTTGGGGAAAACTGCCGATTCACTGTGGCAGCCGATGGTGGCGGGGACGGCGGCCTGTTTCCTCGGCGGCATTTGTGCCTTTTGGTTGGGACGGCGGCTGGGTCATGGCCGTCTGGAAAAAGTCCACTGGCTTCATCTCACCCATGAAAGATTGAAGTGGCCGGAACAATTTTTCAAACGTCATGGCGCGAAGACGGTTTTTATCGCGCGGTTCATATTCTTGTTTCCGCCCGTCGTGGTGAACCTGCTGGCCGGCATGGCGAAGATGCCATGGCGCACTTTTCTATTTTACAACCTCACCGGGTCGGCGGCATATACGACCACTTACATCCTGATCGGATATTTTTTCGGGAAGGAATGGAAATGGCTCGTGGCGCGGCTGGGTTCCACGACGCTTTGCCTGATTCTCGCGGGGCTGGTGCTCATGGTTCTGGGCGTGATTTACAGAAAAGCCCTGTCCGCTTTTTTGGCGCGACATTTTTCCAAAGAACACCGGCGGCAATAAAAATCCACAGCACGACAATTACCGGGACATGAAAACACCAAGGTTGGGATTTTTAACTTTGTGGCTTGCGACTTGGTGGTTAAAAAATAAACAAATCGTCCACGTAATAACTGAAGCAAGAATCCGATGTCAAAGGAAGAGCACACCGGCTCAACGGTCGCGACCGCCCGAACCTATGGCGTCTTGCTCAACCCGTAAAAGGCGGACGGCATACTTGGAACGACCGGATTCGTGAAGGTAAAAATTCCATTCGTGTTGAACATATTGGATGACAACTCAGACCATTGGTTCACCGGCAACGCGAGATTGGTCGTGTCCAGAATAAAGCAAGACGATCCCGGCAAACCATTGGTCGCAGTAAAAATCTGACTGGCCCCAACCACTTTTAAGTTAAGAACAGGGATGGGTGTTGATGCCACGAAACCGTGGGTCACGCCGTCGTTGTCAAGGTAATAGCCAACGATGGTGCCGCCGGAAATCCCCTCCACAAAAGTATTCCCAGGAGCCAGTGTATCGTGCAAAGACGTCGCCGTGTAGTTGCTGCTGACCATGTTGTAGATAAAGCCACTGTAGTTGTAGCCATAGTTGGGATCCGCGTAATAGCCGACGACATTATTGCCGTCAATGCCAGTGAGCGGACACCCGCCACCGGATGGGCTTGCCAGCAACGTGTAACTGGCCGTGTTGATGTTGTAAATATACCCGTGATAGACCAGGTTTTCGTCCAGCCAATATCCTACCACATTGGGACCGGAGATGCCAAAGGCCCGCGTCGTATAATTGGACAAGTAGTAGCTTTCTTCGTTGATGACCTGTGAGGGGGAAGGATAATAAAACGTGCTGAAATCATAGCTCCCGGCGGAAGGCGTGGCCAAAAAAACCTCCTGATATGCGCCGGCAAGGGGCACTGAACTGATGACATTGCCAACGATATTGGCACCATCAATGCCCAACGCTTCGAGGTAGCTTGTGTTGCCATCGCTGACCGACGCATCGGCCAGCGTCGTATAGTTGCTGGCGGCGATGTTGTAGATAAAACCATAAGTGCCGCTGTAATTGGTGGCTTGATAATAACCGACAATGTTATTGCCGGAGATGCCATTGGCAGCGGTGCTGGAGTTCATGCTGGTGGTGCCGGCCGGCACATCCAGCGTGGTATAGTTGGTCGTGCCGAGGGTATGATAAAAGCCATGCAATTGGGGGCCGAAGTAATACCCGGCGACGACATTGCCGGAGATGCCGGTGACGTAGGTGGTCCCGTTGGTTGCCTTGGCCACGGGATCGTCAATCGTCGTGTAAACATATTGCCCTTGCGCCTGGGCGCCAAGCAGGCCTAGAGCAGCCAGTCCAAGGAATAATTTACGGCCAAAGCCTTCCCAAAATTTCATATTTTATTTTTAAAGCGGTTTATGCCGTTTGCGGGGCAAGACCTCACCCTCAATTATACGAGATGAAACCGGGACTGCAATTACAAGTTTTTGGCGGTGCTTCAAGCCGCGACCAAATCAGTGAATCAGCCTGAAAAATGTTTGCGTGCCGGTGATGGGATTGGTGTAAGGGCTGTTGGTTGCGCCGGGAATGTTGGTGTATATTATGCCTTCTCATCTAATCTTATTAGACCCCCGGTCTGGTAATTTTGGTAACTTTTCCATTGCGCAGCCGGACAGCGCTGTCCGGATCGTGCGACGGCAAATAGACGGTTGGCGTGGATGAAAGGTAGTCACAAATCCGGCCGATGGTGGCGACCGTGACTTTGGGTTTGGTGCTGACTCCATCCGAACGTCGTTCGAGCAGTTGTTTTTCCGTGTATGTTGTGTCTCCAGCGAGGAAGTAATCAAGCCCGCCCGTTTTGACAATCACGGAGACATGATTGGGCGTATGCCCCGGCGTCGGCACTACCACCACATCGCCGGCAATCGTGACGGGAAAACTTCGGGCAAACCCGCCAAAAGCAGCCGACGTGAATGGAATCGGCACGGGCGCAAACCACTTCGGCCAGCGATGAGGCAGATAGCCGTTCAACTTGCCCCAAAGCCCGAGGGCATTCTGATACTCGCCACCCGCAACGAATATCTTGTTCCGTGGAAAATGGAGCAGGCCACCGGCATGGTCGGTGTGAAGATGGGTCAGAATAACCGTTTTGACATCTTCCGGCAAAATCCCGACCTTGCAAAGTTGAATCCCGATCTCATCGGTGGGTTTGACATCGAAGCCGGCTGCCAACTGAAAAAAAGGATGCCATCTGGGAAGATAACCCGGTTCAGTGACCCGCGACGTCTCGCCCGCATCCACAACGATGATTCCCTCCGGATGTTCAATCGCCCAGGCATAAATGGGAAGCCACTCCGTCCAGTTGCGGTCGAACAGAATTCGCAAAGGACCTCCCGGCTTCCGGTCACGTTGCGATTCCCTGATACGCACCAGACCGGTTTGAATCGGATGAATCTTAATCATCGTTTTGAAAGTGTAGGTGTTCTTTTCACGGATACGACATTTTTCACGCCAGCGAACGGCTAGGCATCCATCGGGTGACGGGCTCGGGAAGCCAGAAAGTTCTCGACTCGGTTCAGAAATGGGCGTGTTAAGAATTGACCCCTTTACGCCGTCTTCTTGAAAATCCGCGCGAAGGGATTTTTATACACTCAAGAAGGCAGTAACTCTGTTCGATATTTCGCAGCGAGTTTTTCAGATTTCGTTTTGAATGCGGCTTGGGTGGCGGCGTCAAGTTTTGGCGGCGGCGTTTTCCGATTCGCGAGAGTGACGCCGACGGCCTTAAAAAACTCATCCTGCCCCGCTGGCGAACACAGGCATAACAGCCGCGCCGGTTGTCCCGACAAATTGCGAAACTGGTGCGGCGCATTGGCCGGAATATTGACGGTCTCGCCGGTGCGCAAGGATGATTTCACGCCGCGAAATATGAACTCAAGCTCGCCTTCCAGAAGCGTGAACATTTCCTCGAAATCATGACGATGCGGCGGCGGACCGCCACCGGGCGGAACCAGCATATCAATCAGGCAAAATCGTCCGGCGGTGTCCTGGCCAGTCAAAAGGATGGTGTAGGTGTCTCCCACAATTCCGAGGTGGGTCAAGCTTTGCTCTTCATTTGGCCGCGCGAACACGGCCTTGCGTTTGGGATTGTCATTGGGAATCGTTGAACCTTTGGTCTTCATAGGATTTTCTTTTCCCTCTATTTTTTCTTCCATTCAAGTACCGTCTCTTTCGCAAAATCCTCATAACGGCGCGGGGCATGGCCGAGCAGCGTCGTCAATGTCTTCAGATCTCCGTCGCCTCCGACAAAGCCGCGTTCGAGATAGCCTTGAAACATCATTCGGATGTCGAAGGCCGACCAGGACGGAGCGGTCTTCCGCATCTGTTCTTCAAAGCCGTCCATGGCTTCGCCGGGGTAATGAATCGTTTTGCCAAGCAGTGCGCTCCAGATGGCTGCGACTTTGGTGCCGCTCAAGATTTCCGGCCCATTAAGATTGTAAGTTTTCCCAAAATGACCCTCGGTGGTCAGCGCGATGGCAGCCGCTTCGGCAATGTCGCGCACGTCCACCGCCGAAATGCCCGGTGTTCCAAGCGGCACGGGATAGATGCCGGCTTCCATCAATGGACTCTTTAACGAGGCATCATTTTGGAAAAAATAGTTGGGTCGGATAATGGTGAATGGCACGTCGAACTCTCGCAGAGCATTCTCAATGGCGAGTTTTGAAGCGAAGTGAGGAACGTCTTTGAAGTGCTCCACCTTGAAAACGGAGTGATAAACGATGTGCTTCAGTTTGCGCTTCTTGGCGAGGCCGAAGGCGATAAGTCCCTGCGTCAATTCATCGGGAACAACGCCGTTGAGAAGATAAAGTTTGTCCACTCCATCGAGCGCCTTTTCGATTGAGACCGGGTCGAGTAAGTCACCGACCACGGCCTCGATTCCCTCCGGCAGTTTTGCATCCGGTTTGCGCACGAGTGCGCGAATCATTACGTTGCGATGACCAAGTTCCTTGAGCAGCGCCGAGCCGATATGCCCAGTGCTTCCGGTGACGAGAACAATAATTTTGTTAATAATGATGTCATAATGGTAGAAAGGGGGCGCGGGTGTTATGGGGTGTTCACCCCAGAGGCAATTTTCTTGAACCGTAGCCAACGCAGGGGACTGGCGACAGGGAAGAGTCATGCCTGCGGCTTTTCATTTCTTTGCGCCTTGGTTTCTTTGCGCTAAATTCTCGTCATGCAACTTGAGAAACTTGATCCGAAAAAGACGGCGTTGCTGACGCTTGATTGCCAGATGGGTTTTTTTGGAATTGTCCCCGGCGCAGAGGCCGTCATCGCCAATGCGGCCAAGGCGGTGGAGTTTGCCCGCAAGCAAGCATTTCAAATCATCCATGTGGGGCTGGGTTTTGCCGCGGGTCACCCGGAAATTTCGGAGGTGGAGTCGCCCTTTGCGCGGGTGAAGCAGAACAATCTCTTCGTCAAAGGCACGCCGTCCGCAGAATTTCACAGCGCCATCGCGCGTCCCGGCGAGCTGGTGGTGCACAAGCAGCGGGTGGGCGCGTTTTCGGAGAACGAGCTTCACTTGATCCTGCGCGCGCGGGGCATCGCGAATCTGGTGTTCTTCGGCATCACGACGAGCGGCATCGTGCTCTCGACGTTGCGGCGCGCGTTCGTCTGGATTACCGCTGCGTCGTGCTCAAGGACGCGTGTTTCGACCGCGATGAAGAAGTCCATCGTGTGCTGGTCGAGAAAATTTTTCCGGCGCAGGCAACGGTGGTGACGGTGGGGGAGTTTATCGCGGGGCAGGGGTGAGGTTGGAGAATGGCGGTCTTTATTGATGATGCCGCAATCGGGCTTCGGCCAGGTCAATGTCACGCTGGATGTGGCGCAGAACTTCATCGCTGATGACGTTCTCATTGCGGAGTTGTAGAATGGTTTGCCGCTCCACGAGCAGGGCTTCATACGAGAGGTGTTCGTATTCGGAGGAAAAAAGGCGGAGCTTCGTGCCGGCGTTTTCCGGTTCGGCACCTTCCACCTGCCGGATGTGGTCTTCGTATTCGACGCGCAAGCGTTGCAGGGCGTCGGCTTTCACCGGTTCGCTTTCCCCAATCTGATTGAGGCGGGCGAGTGCGGCCTGATTGGCTTTGAGGCGGGCTTCGCGTTCTTCCTTTTCCATCGAGCCATCGTCCTTGACGCCAAGCCAGCGAATGAGCAGGGGCAGGCTCAAGCCCTGCACGACGAGTGTGGCCAGAATCACGATGAAGGTGAGGAAAAGAATCAAATCGCGGCTTGGGAAGGGCGGGCCGGCGGGCGTCTTGTCCATGGTGAGCGGTATTGCCAGCGCCGCCGCCAGCGAAACCACCCCGCGCATTCCCGTCCAGCCGATGATGGTGACGTGCCGCCACGATGGATAAGGATCACGGTCGCGAATGCTCTTGAACAACATGCGCGGCAGATAGGCAGCCGGGAAAACCCACAGTAGGCGAATGAGAATCACAGCGAGGCTGATGAACAGCGCATACGCAACGAGTCGGTGGATGGAAATGTCATGGCCGGATAACGCGTGCAGCACTGCGGGCAGTTGCAGTCCGATGAGAATGAAGACAAATCCGTTCAACAGAAATTCCACCATTTCCCAAACCGGCCCACCCTGAAGCCGTGTCTTGAACGTGAGCAGCTCGGGCATCCGGCGCCCTAAATACAAACCGGCGGTCACGACTGCGAGCACGCCGGAGACGCCCAGCCGTTCGGCGCACAGATAAGCGACGAACGGTGTCAGCAGCGAAACGGTGATCTCAATCGGTGCATCGTCCACGCGCTTGTGGAATTGCTGCGCCAGCCAACCAACGGCCAGACCGATGAGAATCCCGCCAATGCCCACAATAAAAAATTGTCCGACCGCAGGCGCCAGCGAAAATGTCCCGGTGCGCACGGCTGCGACCGCACAGCCATAGGCGACGAGCCCGGTCGCGTCGTTGACCAGGCTTTCACCTTCCAAAATCGTGACGATGCGGCGCGGAACTTTCAGACGCTCGGCAATCGCGGTCGCCGCAATCGCATCGGGCGGAGAGATGATTGCGCCCAAGACAAATCCGGCGGCGAGCGGTATGTGCATGAAATAATGCGCGAGATAGGCGACGGCAACCGTGGTGAACAAGACAAGTCCGATGGCGAGCAACGAAATCGGACGGAGGTTCAAACGAAAATCGCGCCACGATGTGAACAGCGCCGCCGGAAACAGCAGCGGCGGCAGAAATAAAAAAAAGACCAGATTGGGATTGAGCCGGACGGGCGGAAGTCCGGGAATCCAGCCGAGCAGCAATCCGCCGATGACAAACAGGATCGGATAGGGAATGTGGAGCTTGCGTGCCAGCATGGCCAGAACGGCCACTGTAAGCAAAAGCCCCACAAAAATGTCAGCAATGCTCGACATGTTGCCTGAAATTACCAATGAAAGGCCCGTTTGCACAGCCAACTCCATCATCTATGTTTGCAGGGTGGCACGGTGCGGTCTTGTTTTTGAAAAGGGTTTCTGAAATTGAAACATTACCCGGCTCAATGCGGTAGCGGATTAGCGTCTTTTTCCTCAACATAGCGCAGGCGGGGAATGCGGCGTTTGCCGAAGAGCAAAATCGCGAAGCCGATCCAAGATGTCACGGCCAGAATGAGCGCCACGGGCATCATGGTGTGTGAATTAAAAATGCCGACACTCGCGGACGCGAGACCCGAAACGCCGATTTGCAGGAAGCCGAGCATGGCGGACGCGCTGCCGATGTTGCGGTCGAACGGCACCAGTGCCAGCGCCGCCGCGTTCGGGTAGGCCAGGCCGAGGCTGGACAACGAAATGAACAGCAGCACAAGTGTGGTTTCCAATCCGAACCAGCCGCAAACCGTCCCGACCAGCAGCAGCAGCGCGACGGGACATTCCACGAGCAGCGTGGCGCGAAAAATCTGTTCGCTGGAAAATTTGCGCAGTAAAAAGACGTTGATCTGGTTGCTGCCGATGAAGCCGGTGGCCAGTCCGGCAAAGATGGCGCCAAACTTTTGCGCACTGACGTGAAACACTTCCATGAAGATGATGGGCGAACTGGCGACATAAACCAGCAATCCGGAAAAGGCGAACGCGCCGGAAAGCGCATAGGTGATGAACTGCGGCTCGCGCAGGACGAAGGCGTAGTTATGAAAAACTGGCAAAAGACGCAACGAGACGCTGGCATCGGCTTTATGCCCTTGAGGCAATTGCCAGCAGCAAACCGCGATCATCAAGGCTGCGAACAGGGACAGGACGATGAACACCCATTGCCAGCCGAGATGCACGGCCACAAAAACTCCGACGCTGGGTGCGAACAACGGCGAGACGCTTAATATCAAAATGAGGAGCGAGATGATTTTAGCAGTTTCATGCACGGGGAAAAAATCCCGCACCATCGCCATCGCCGCGACTTGCGCGGCGCAGCCGCCCAGTGCCTGGACGAAACGCATGGCGATAAGCCATTCGACAGTGCGTGACCAGAGGCAAAGAATTGATGCGGCAAT
>JBEKZT010000064.1:0-9445 GCA_049509595.1 Verrucomicrobiota bacterium | reverse complement strand
ATTGAAGCGATTGGATCAAGCACCGAACCTTCGCTGTTCGACAACGGCGAGGAATTTTTCAACGCGGCGGGCGAGGATAAATTTCCGCCGCGCCCGATGAATTGCGCGCGATCGGTTTCAAATGAAACCGTCCCGACTTCGTTGCCGTGAACCAAAAGCAAATGGCCGATCCACGGCAATTTTTCGTGCGACGCGCGCGGACGGCGCGAACAGAGAATGGCATTTTGCGCCGGAACAATTTGCGTCTGGATAAAAAGATTGCTGAACGCGGGATGCGCGAGGTCCGCCGCTGCCGTGTTCAAAACAATTTCCGCGTAGCTGGTGACTTCGATGCTGCGCGGTTCGTCGGAATGATTCGTGAACGTGATGCGGCGGACTTCCACGTCGTTTTCCGGCGAGACGGCGATTTCGGTGTGCGTGTCAATCTCGTGCAAGCGCGAGCGAAATTCCGCACGGCCCTGGCTGAAAATCGCCTCGTAGCCGGATTTGGTTTCCAAAGTCGGCTGATGCGTGGGCGACCAAAATTCGCCGCTGTCCGCGTCGCGCAGATAAAAAAACGTGCCCCAATTATCGCGCGTCGCATCTTCGCGCCAGCGCGTCATCGCGGTGTCGTTCCAGCGGCTGTAACCGCCGCCGGTGTTCGTGACCATGACGTGATAACGGCCGTTGGACAGCAGATGCACTTCCGGCGGCCCGACGTTCGGATCGGTAAAGACGCGCATCGTGGCTTCGATGACGGGCGCGGATTCGCGTTCGCGGCTGGCTTCGAGTTCGTGCGGATAGAGCACGGAAGTTTCGCGCGGCACGCGTTCGTGTAAAAGCAGTTCTGCGGATTTGAAAAGCGGATTCGCGTCGAACCGCCGTTGCATCGGACGATCCAGCAACGCGTAGGCGAGCGAAAGCAAACTCATGCCCTGATGATGCGCCATGAACGAACGCACGACCGCGTGCGTCTGGCCGTTCGGCACGCGCGCCGCCGTGTAATCGAGCGCTTCGTAAAAACCAAATTTTCCGGCGGCGTTTTCGTGGCGCAGCGTCTTGAGATTTTTGCACGCTTCTTCCGGCGCGACCATCAACGCCATGACCGTCGCGTAAGGCGCGATGACCACGTCGTGCGCGAGGCCGCGCTTGAAGCCGAGTCCCGGCACGCCGAACGCGCGATACTGATAATTCGCGTCGGTGTCGCGCAAGTTGTAGCCGGATTCGGAAATGCCCCACGGAACTTTTATTTGTTTGCCATATTGGATTTGCCGTGCGACGGCGGATTTGCAGGAAAGATCAAGCAATGTATTTTCGTAAGTCGGCATCACGAGCATCGGCATAAGATATTCGAACATCGAGCCGCTCCACGAAATCAGTGTCGGCTTGCCGCCCGCCGAAGTCAGCGAACGTCCGAGCCGGAACCAATGATTTTGCTCAATCTGACCCAGCGCAATCGCGACATAACTTCCGAGCCGCGCCTCGGACGCGAGCAAATCGTAGCAACTCGTGTCGAGCCGGTGCTGGCTGACGTTGTAGCCAATTGAAAAAAGTTCGCGCGCCGGGTCATACAAAATCGTGAAATCCATCCGCGCGAGTTCGTCGCAGCGATGCGCCAAATCTTCCAGTTCGTTTAATGTCGCCAGCGCTTTTTGTCCGGCGACATCGAGCAAGGAATGCAATGCTTGCAACAGTTTTTCCAGCGCCGCGTTTTCCGGCGAAATGCGCGCGGCATCGCAAAATTCGTCCAGTTTCGCCAGCCAGTTTTGCGTTTCATCGGCGAGCCGGCGCACACTCATCGGCGCGTTTATTTGTTCCCAGAATTTTTTTAGTTCCTGCGCTTTGTCTGAATTCAAATGGGCTTGAAGCGGTTCTTGCAAATTGATCCACGGAAAGTTGGCGAGGATTTCTTCGCGCTGTTCGCGGCAGCTTTGCTCGAAAATTTTCCGCCAGTTTTCAAATTCATTGGCCGCGTCATTTTTTGCGCCGGACAATTTCATCGCCGCTTCAATCGCCTTGTGGAGCATTTGAATCATTTCCGTCGGCGACTTTGGATTTTGCGCGAGCAATTTTTCCAGAACTTCAAAACTGGTGTTGGTTCCTGAATTGCGCGACTGGTCTTTCCAGACGCCGAGCGTGTCGCGCAGCCCGGCGACGATTCTTGCGGCGTCCCAATTTTGATCCGCGAGTTCGAGCAGGCCTGAATGCAGCGTCAGCAGCAGGCCGGCGAGATTGCCGTTGTCCACCGTCGAAAGATACAGCGGCTGCATCGGCTTGAGCGTGCGCGTGTCATACCAGTTGTAAAAATGTCCGCGATAACGCTCCAGCTTTTCCACGGTCGCGAGCGTGCGCGCGATTTTTTCCGTCAAGCCGCGCAGCGAAACATAGCCAAAATCATGCGCGGCCAAAGTGCTCAACAAGGTGAGCCCGATGTTCGTCGGCGACGTGCGGATCGCAAGAAGAGGTTGCGGATATTCCTGAAAATTATCCGGCGGCAGCCAGTTGTCGTCGTCGGCGACGAACGTCTCGAAAAAATACCACGTCCGGCGCGCGAGTTTGCGGAGCTTGTGGATTTGCTCGCCGGAAAATTCCACGCGTTTTTCCTCGATGGGCAGACTGATCCACCATGCAATCGCCGGCGAAACGAGCCACAGCGCGAGAAAACTGAAAATAATCCACGACGCCGGATGGCCGAGGAAAAAAAACAGCGCGGATGCGCCGACGGCCAGCAACGGCGCGCACCACATCGCGGCATAGAAACTTTTTAAGTTGTCCTTGTCGTCGCATTCGTTGTCGTCGGACGTCTGCCATTCGAGCAAATGACGGCGTGTGAAAATCAAACGCCAGAGCGTGCGCGAAACCGCGTCGAGGCTGATGCCCGCGTCGTAAGGCAAAAATGCGACGGTCAAAATTGCTTGGCACAATTGCCGCGCGAAGGTTTCGCCGACATTTCTGACGTGCAAATAAAACGGCAAATCTTTCGGCTTGCGCAAAAATTCCGTGACGACCGTGAGCAGCGACGGCAGCACGATGATGGACAAAATCATAACTCCCCACGCGCCGGAATTTTTCGGAAACAGCAGCCAGCCGAGCAACAGCAAAAAAACCAGCGCGAATGGAACGAGGCTGCGGCGAAGGTTGTCAAAAATTTTCCAGCGCGACAATCCGGTCAGCGGATTTTCCACGCGTCGCACGTCGAGTCCGGGCAGGCGCGGCAGCAGCCACGCGGCGATCTGCCAATCGCCGCGCATCCAGCGATGCCGTCGCCGCGTGTCCGCACTGTAGCGCGAGGGAAATTCCTCGAACAGTTGCACGTCGCTCACGAGCGCCGCGCGCGCGTAGCTGCCTTCCAAAAGATCATGACTCAAAATCCGGTTCTCGGGAAATTTTCCGCCGACCGCGCGTTCAAAAGCGTCCACGTCGTAAATGCCCTTGCCGATGAACGAGCCTTCGTGAAAAACGTCCTGATAAACATCCGAAACCGCGCGCGTGTAAGGATCAATTCCCGGATCGCCGGAAAATAATTTTACAAAGCGCGACCGTCCCGCGCTCGGCAAACTGACGGCGACGCGCGGTTGCAAAATCGTGTAGCCTTCGACGATCAAACCTTTTTGCGTGTCGTAAATCGGGCGGTTGAGCGGATGCGCCATCGTCGCCGCGAGCTGGCGCGCGGCATCGCGCGGGAGCTGCGTGTCGGTGTCGAGCGTGATGACATATTTAATATGCGGCAGAGCGGAAAGATCGCCGACGATTTTTGAAAAATGATCCAGGCCGCCGCCGCGCAGACAGTGGTTCAAGTCGGCGAGCTTGCCGCGTTTGCGCTCATAGCCCATCCAGATTTTTTCGCGGACGTTCCAGCGGCGCGGACGCTGGAAAAAATAAAAAATGCACGGGCGGTCGCTTTTGTATTTTTGATTCAACGCGGCGATGCCTTCGCTGGCGTGTTTCAATAATTCGTCGTCGCCGGATTTATGCTCTTCCGACGAATCGCAAAAATCCGTCAGCAGTGCGAAGAAAACATTGTCGTCGCTGTTGGCGAGATAGCGGACTTCGAGCGCTTCGAGCAGCGTCTCGACGCCGCGCACGCTTGCGAGCATCGTCGGCACGACCACCATCGTCGCGTCCGTGATCGGAACGCCTTTTGAAAAATCCAGTCGCGGTAGTTGCGACGGCGCAACAAAAATCGTAACGAACCAGTTGATCAGCGACACTGCGAGTTGACTCGTGCAAAGCAACGCGAGCAATGCGATTAAGCCGAGCATCCAGTTTGAAATTCCCATTTCCGCTGCGTGTTGCAACAGCGGAATTGTCACGGCGAGCGTCACGATAAAAATTCCGCCAAGATAAAACGCGAGCGGAAATTTTCGCGCGACGCGCGGCAAAATGCTGCGAAGCGGAATCCGCATTTCCGCCGCGCGTTCCAAAATGTTCACGCCTTTGCCGGTCAGAAAAAATCCGACGTGCGCGAGCCGGTCATCGGGATTGCCAGTATTTTTTTGCGCGAGGCCAATCGCCAGCGTGGTGACTTCAAATTCAGTTTTTTTGCTGAAGCGCGCGATGCGTTCAATCGTGTGCCGGTAAAAATCGCGCGTCGTAAAATCCATCTGCGGATAAATTTTCGCGGGATCGGTGCGCAAAGTTTGTTCGACGGCGCTTTGCGCCTCGACAAAATCCTGCCAGTCCATCGCGTCGAGAAAACGCAGGCTGCAAATGGAATTGCCGACCGAAACCTGCGTCGCGGCCTGATACTGGCTCTCGCTTTGCACGAGCTGGCCGACCGTCAGGCTGTCCTCGGCGAGACGTTCTTCGATCCAGCCGACGGCAAGTTTGACCGACGGCGATTTTTCCTGGATGCGCCGCAAAAATTCCGTCACAAACGCGCGGTTTAAGACCGGCTTTGAGCGCGCCATTTCACCGACGACAATGATCAAGTGCCCCGGATTTTTTTCGGCGACGGACAAAATTTCATTCGCCCAGTTTTCCGCCGCATCACGATCCTTTCGCACAGAATTTAATTGGGCCGCCACGCGCCGCAGATTTTCGATCAGCGCGAGCCGGAGCATGATGGGGATCGCCCACAATTCGCCCAGCTTCAACGGCACAACTTCCTGATAACCGGCGACGAAACTCGTCAGATGCTCTGCATCAATCCGTCCGTCCGTGTGCGAAACGATTTGCAATGCAATCTCGTAAGCGCGCGGAAAATCCGTCCACGGCCCATTGAGCAATTGGGGCAGTTCACGGTTGAAGCCGCGTGGCAAGTGGCGTTGCGCGGTTCGGATTTGTTCCTCGATGAGGTGAAAATTGTCCAGCAACCATTCCGCTGCCGGCGTGATGTGCCGTGTTTTCTCGACGGTCAAAGTCCGCTCGTTGTAATCGCGCAGGATTTTTTCATTGGACGTGAGGCGCGGCAGCAGCAAATTCGGCCCGTTGCCATTTTCCACGCGACGGTTCTGCGCCAAGTTGCGTGCGGATTGCTTAAGCAAATCAACGCTCAACAATTCACCGCGTAGCGGCTGTTCGTTAGTCGAAGCATCCGGCGCTTCTTTTTGTCCGGTTCGATTACGAATTAGAATTTGTTCCAACGTCATCATTGTTGCTCGTTATTCCTGCGATGGAAGCTGGGGTTACAGACCACGTTTAGGACTTTAAAGAAATGTTGCCTTGATTGACGCGAAGGACAATGGGGTGAAAACCCCATAGATTTCAAAATGAACACTTGAAACAAACTCCGGCAACTCAATAAAATATATCTTTCGATGCGCGGAGACTCTCATTATCTACGGTAGGGTTTTACCCCATGTCAAATGATTGGCCTGTACTATAATTTTAGTTAAGTCGAAATGTTAAACGTCGGAACACATTGGCGACGACTAAGCACAACAGCAAAACGGTTGAAACCAAGTAAGGAACCACGATGCCTCAAAGCGATAAATCCAGTTATACCGACAAACAGAAACGTCAGGCGGCGCACATCGAAGCCGGTTACGAAAGAAAAGGTGTCGGCACGAAAACAGCAGAAGCACGCGCTTGGGCCACCGTCAACAAGCTAACCGGCGGCGGCAATAAGAGCGGGTCTGGGAGAAACAACCATTAATTTGAAATTATGTCAGTCTTATCTAGGCCATCTCCTCGGGGGATCGTCGGTCACGTGCAGAACTTCTTTCACCGTTCCTAACAATTCCTCGAAGGCATAGGGTTTGAGTAGTGTAGCAGTGGGTTGGAGCCAGGGGTATCGGGTGAAATCCTCTTTTGGCAATGTTGCTGTGGCCATGATGATCGGCAGTGCCATACGGGCGGCCCGCAGTTTCTTGAAGAGTTCAATGCCGGAAACCTTCGGTATATTATTGTCGGTAATCAAGAGGTCGTAGGAATTGGCATTTAGAGCCTCCCAGGCGGCGGCACCATCTTCGGCGACATCCACCGTATAGCCTGCGTGATTCAGCACAATAGCGTTGATCTGGCGAAGATCACGGTCGTCCTCCACCACGAGAATGCGAGGAGGCGGACACAGTTCGCGGTGAATTGGCGCGCTGCCCGGTTCCCCAGCTTGCGACATATTTTTTGGTGTCATGATAAGAAACTATAAATAGGAAAACCTTGTGGGTGATATGGGGTGTTTTACCCATAGTAGTTGGTGTCAGCAGTGGTCAAATTTAAATCAGATTACGCCGCCTTCAAACTGGCAAAGCCAGCCGTTCGTAAATGGTTTGCAGACTGATCGCATTGCGCGCCAGTTGCGCGTCATTCGTCGCCAGCTTCATCAGCATTAAGGGAAAACTATTATCAAAATGCCGTTAGGCTTCATGGGACATTGGCTTATAGTGAAAGGATAATGATTGGAGACGCTCAATTGGAATTCGACGGCTACCAAACAACCCAACATCAACCTCATAGCCGCGAACCGGTCTGGGTTCAAGGTGTTGGCTATCGGCGTTTAGCTGTGTTTGATGATAAAAAATGGAGGCTGGAAGACTTATTACACCGGCAAGCCGATTCTAGACATTATTGAAGTGCTTTCCGGTCCATCAAATTAAGTCTTCAAAATTTCCTCAATTGTCCATTGATGGACTATTAATCCCGCCGCTTGTGCTGGTGTCTGGCCGTGCGCTGAATGGACAGGACTGCATTTTTTGTTTGAACAATCAGGCTTCAAGCCAGTTTTGTTCTAAAACTCTTTCCAACCACCATTCCGATCACGCTGCCGATGATGACTCCGGCCACGAATTCAGAGAACCAATGGATGGTCTCGCTGCGCTCCACCATCAATTTGTCGAGTTCTTGTTTGGCCTCAGCAGCGGATGTCGCCTATAAAGGCACCCATTTGACTGCCTTGTGCCCGGCGGCGTCTTCGACGATGATATACGGGCCACGAATTTGCCGTTGCGCCGCTAGAGGCCGCGAATTGCGTACTTGCGATTGACGAGAACTTTGGTGTATCTATGTCGTCGTGAACTTGAACCAGATCAATTGCCCGGCGTTGCATTGCGTTTCATACGGCAACACTGTCGCAAATGTCAAGCCCACACAAAAAATAGTAGTAAGTTGTTGTAAATAAGGTAGCCGATGTGGCGGAATTGGCAGACGCGCTAGACTCAAAATCTAGTACTCGCAAGAGTGTGTGGGTTCGACCCCCTCCGTCGGCACCATTAAAGTAAGGGTTTTTTTGAAATGTCTTGAAATGTTGTTACAGTGTTGTTACACTTTGACGCATGAAGAATGGTTTTTCTGCTGATTCGATTTTGCCGAAATCAAAGCCCGCTCGGCTGCCGAAAACGTGGCCGCACGTCATTCGCAACGGCGATGTCGCGGTAAAAATCTACAAAAATAACGGTCATGTTCGCGGTGAAAATTTTCCAACTTTTTTGTTGAGTTACTACGCGGGCGGAAAGCGTCAGCTTCGCCGCTTCATGGACTTCGCCCAGGCCAATGCCGAGGCGCTACGCGTCGCGGAGCAGAAAGCAGAGGGTGCGCTCGGAGCAGCGGCGTTGAGCGCCGCAGATCGCGTGTCCCTCGAACAAGCCCTCGCGTTGTTGGCCAAGAACGAAGGCATCGGCAACGCCAGTGCCGCCCGGCTGGTGGAAATCGTGCGTGACTACACCACTGCCCGCGCGAGTTTGTTGCCGGGTGTGACCCTCACGGAAGCGATGCAATTCTACAAACAGAAGCATCCGTCCAACATGCCGCGCAAAATCGTGGCCGAAGTCGTCGCGGAATTCATCGCTGATCGGCGGAGTGCCGATTGTTCGGCGGTGCATATTAAAGACCTTGAAGTTCGTCTCGGTCAATTCTCCAAGGCGTTTGTGTTGCCCATGATCGCCGTCAGCGCGCCGCTGGTTCAACAATGGATTTACGGATTGAAAAAACAAAAGACGAAGAAGGACACCGCCGCCCGTACCAAGGAAAATATGCTCCGGCAAATCGTGAGCCTGTTCAACTTCGCCCGTCGCCAGAAATATGTGCCCGCTGAACTTGCCCTTGAACTTTCGGAAATTTCCACGCCCCGGAAAGTGCCCGCGCCCATCGGCATTTACCCGCCGGATGAAATGCGCGCCATCCTCGCGGCAGCGGACGCGGCCATTGTCCCGGCGCTGGCCATTGCTGTGTTTGCCGGTTTGCGATTGTCAGAAGTTTCACGGCTGGACTGGCGCGCAGTGCGATTGTCCGAAAGGTTGATTGTTGTCGGGGCGGAAAACGCCAAGACCGCTGCCCGCCGGTTGGTGCCCATTAGTGACAATCTCGCCTTGTGGTTGACTCCGTACGCCAAGCGGTTCGGCTTGATGAATCCCTGCGATGAAAAGGCCGAAAATGTCGGTAACGCCTTGGGCGACCGTTTTGAGCGCGCGGCGGCAAGGGCCAAGGTGATATGGAAGCGCAACGGTTTCCGCCACTCTTATATTTCCTATCGCGTGGCCGTGCTCAAAGACGTGCCTGCCGTGGCGCTGGAATGTGGCAATTCGCCACAGGTTATATTTTCCAACTACCGTGCCTTGGCGACCGATGCCGAAGCAAAGGATTGGTTCTCCATCGTGCCGCCCAACCAGGCCGATAACGTCGTCCCGCTTCGAATTGTTACCAAAACATGATGTGGAAAGACCAACGAAGAAAGAAACTGCAGTCCACTCCAAAGCGAATGACCAAGCCACCGCTCGTCCCTAACCCATACCGGGTTTATTCTTGAAAATTTCAAACCCAATGGCAACGTACTTGACAAAATATTCCATTCAGCTTGAGAGGAAGAGATCGGCCCGCTTTCCAAGCGGCCTAGCTGATAACTGAATTTGTTGCATGAATCTTACGCCACTATTTTCAATGGCCGAGAACTTTGAAAACGACCGAAGTCAAATTTTATCCAGACAACTTCTGATGGCTTGTGCGAGCTTTTGCGCCTGAAACGGCTTGGTGAGAAAATTGACGCCTTCTTCCAATGGAAAATCCTTGCCAGCGACTTCCGCGTTGTAACCGC
>JBEKZT010000063.1:0-9666 GCA_049509595.1 Verrucomicrobiota bacterium | reverse complement strand
GAATTCCCAGCTAGCTGGGAAGCTGAACATTATAAATGGAGGCAAACTACATGGGCTTTCTTAAATTCAAATAATAATTACCACACTCCATGGCTTAAGTTCAAAGACATGGAAATGATTGTGGAAAAATGGCAACTCAAAGACTTACTTCATCAAAAACTTTTTGATAAATTCAGAAGCCAATTTCTTGAAATCATCAATGTCCACTTTCCTGAAATTGCCGAAAAGGAACGCAGTCGCCGAAACCAAGTCGCTTGAACAAAAATGAACTCTACAGACAACCCTCCAAAATTCCGCATCGGCTCGGTCAGCTATCTGAACGCCGTGCCGCTCACGCGCGGCATCGAGAGCGAAGTCATCCTCGCCACGCCCGCCAAACTCGCCGAAATGCTCCGGCGCGACGAGCTTGACGCCGCGCTCGTCAGCATCACCGAGGTTTTGCTCAACGACCGCTACGATATTTTAGACGGCATCGCCATCGCGTCGCTCGGCGAAGTTTACAGCGTGATTCTGGCGCACAAAAAACCGCTCGAAGAAGCTAAAGAAATTTTTTGCGACACCGCATCGCTGACGAGCGTGAACCTGTTGAAAGTGCTGCTGGCCGAACGCGGATTGAAGCCGGAGTTCAAATCGCTGGAAGATTACGCCGTGGCGCCGGAAAAGGATTTTGTCCTGCTCATCGGCGACCGGGCGATTGACTTTCAACGCTCGCCGCACGCGCACGAAATTTTTGACCTTGGCTTCGCCTGGCATGAACTCACGAATCTCCCGTTTGTTTATGCCGTCTGGGCATTGCGTCGCGGGATTGAAAACAGGGAACTGCGCCGCGAATTGCGCGAGGCGAAAAAATTCGGCATGGAAACGCTGGATTACGTCATTGAAAGTCACGGGGAATACGACGAGGATTTTCGGCGCGATTATCTCGAATGGCACATTCAATATCACCTTGGTGAAGACGGCAAGCGCGCCATCGCAAAATTTTCCGAACTATTGCGGAAACACAATCTCGGCCCGGTTTTTGAGCCGAAATTTGTTTCTTAGTCAACCATGCGGGCGTGGGAACTTGATTTGCGCCAAAGCGAAAGTGCAATTTTCAGTTTGACAGAGTGCTTATTGTCCGCGAAATACATTCATTTTGTGCCAGCGTAGCTCAGCGGTAGAGCAGAGGACTCATAAGCCTTTGGTCGCAGGTTCAATTCCTGCCGCTGGCACCAATTCAAACACCGACGCGTTCCGGTAAGGCAGACGTCTTGCGCCGAGCCAAAAAATAAGAGCCGACGACCAAAAATGCGGCGAGGGACTGAGCGGTCAAAGTTTCGACCGTCGGGAAAATTGAAAACCACAAGCCAGCCCACGCGGGAATTTTGTCGGCAAGCCAGTTGATTTGGGTTGTGGGAATCCAGTTGGCGAGTTGCATTTCCTGCGCTTGTTCACCAACCATCACGAGCAAAACAAATCCGAGCATAATGCCGGTGAGAATGAGCATTTTGCGATAAGGCAATTTGCGATGCGCGATGAACGTGAGCACGGCGACAATCCCGGAGAGAAAAAGTCCCAGCGCCGCGCCGCCCAAAACAATTTTCCCGCCCATTTGCAGATAGTAAGTTTGCAGGAACAGCACGACTTCAAAACCTTCGCGGTAAAGCGACGCAAAGCCGAGCAGTCCAAGTCCCCAAATGAGTCGAGTTTTTGAAATTTCTTCGTCGCTGGCACTGGCGAGCAATGTTTTTTTCCTCCGGTTGTGCATGGCCATCCAGCCGCCCCAATAAACTTTGTGAAAAAACCAGTTCATAACGATGAGCAAAACGACAACGGCGAGCAAACCAGTCGCTGCCTGAAGGTTGAGCGCGGAGACATTTTGGCCGAGACTGTGGACAATTCCGGCGGCAATGAACCAAGTTATTAAAGTGGCGATGAAAGCGATGCCCGCGCCAACAGCGATTGGTTTCCGGTGAGATTCATTTTTGCCGACCATGCTGGCGGTAATTGCGACGAGCACCAAAACGCATTCCAAACCTTCGCGGAAGACGAGCACACCAATGTCAAGAACCGCAACCGTCGGGCTGGTGTGTGGAAGCGTTGGATCGGGCGAACCTTTTGCGGTTACGCCCTGCCAAATGAGCAAACCGACGACGGCGGCGACAGCCGTTAGCAAAATAATATGAAAAATTGATCGCACGGGTCTGGCCGCAGAGAACATCGCGTCGCGCATTGAATAAACTACTTCAGGCATGATTAAAATTTTCGCTTTCCAAAAATAGCAGCCGATGAAAGATTGGGCTTGCGGTGGCTTGCGGAAAGTTAGCCCAGAATTGCGGTTGAATCGCCGCTTGACCTTTGTGTCCCCAGCGGATTTACTGTGTGGGTTAGGCATATTCATGTTTGCGCAACTTAAAAGCCTGTTTTCCAACGATATTGGGATTGACTTGGGCACTGCCAATTCTCTCGTTTATGTGCGAGATCGCGGCATTGTCCTCCGCGAACCCTCTGTCGTGGCCATTCAGGCCGGCACGACCAACGTGTTGGCGGTCGGTGAAGAAGCGAAACGGATGCTGGGTCGCACGCCCGGCAACATCATCGCGATTCGTCCGATGAAAGACGGCGTGATTGCCGACTTCGAAATCACCGAAGCCATGCTCCGCCACTTCATTCAAAAAGTTCATCATCGAAAATTGATTGCGCCACGAGTCGTGGTCGCAGTGCCTTCGGGCATTACGGAAGTGGAAAAACGCGCGGTCAAAGATTCCGCGATTCACGCCGGAGCACGCGACGTGATTCTGATTGACCAACCAATGGCTTCGGCCATCGGCGTCGGTTTGCCGGTACATGAACCGGCGGGCAATATGATCGTGGATATCGGCGGCGGGACTTGCGAAATAGCAATCATTTCCCTAGCCGGCATCGTTTTCAGCCGCAGCCTGAGGGTGGGCGGAGATGAATTCGACGAAACGATTACCGCGCACATGAAACGCGCCTACAACATGATGATAGGTGAACGCACTGCAGAAGAAATCAAGATACGCATTGGCTCCGCATTTCCTTTGGAACAGGAATTAACAATGGACGTGAAAGGCCGCGATTTAAGTTCCGGCCTGCCAAAAACCTTGACCATTCGTTCCGAAGAAATCCGGGAGGCCTTGCAGGAACCGCTTTCGAGCATTCTCGAATCCATCCGCCTCACGCTGGAACGCTGTCCGCCCGAACTCGCCGCCGACCTTGTGGATCGGGGACTGGTGATGGCTGGCGGCGGCTCGCTGTTGCGCGGCATTGACCGGCTGGTGGCCGAGGAAACCGGATTGCCTGTGCATCTCGCAGATGACCCCATGAGTGCCGTGGCCGAAGGCGTCGGACGTGTCTTGCAAGAAATCGAGTTTGTCAGACGCATCGCAACCAACGCGAAATACTGATTTCCAGTTCGTTCGCCTGAACCCGAAAATTTCGGGCGGGCAATGTTCAAACAAAAAAATTATATCGCGCTCGGCGCAGTCGCACTGGCAGCACTGCTGATTTTCAGCCTGCCATCGAGCGCGACCATCCGCCTCAAGCTCGCCATCGGCAGCCTTTTTTTGCCGCTATTCGGTCTGGCCAATGCCGCGCAACAACTCCCTGTTGCCGCCGCCGACTCCATTTTGCCGCGTCGCGAATTGCTCAAAAAAATTTCAGCGCTCGAAAATGAGAATCAGCAACTCCGCTTTGAAGCCATGCAAGCCAATGCGACCGAGCGTGAAAATGAACAACTACGTGCGCAGCTCGGCTGGCAAAAACAGACGGCTTGGAGGATGAAGCTGGCTAACGTAGTCATGCGTGACCCGGCAAACTGGTGGCGCACAGTGCAAATTGACCTCGGCAGCCGCGATGGCGTCCGCGAAAATCTGCCGGTGTTAACGACAGACGGTTTAGTTGGCCGGGTTTTTTCCGTAAACTTTGCGCGCTCACAAGTCGTTCTAGTCGGCGATCCGAATTGCAAAGTTTCCGCGCTGGTTGAAAATTCAACGCATGACATGGGCATTTTGACGGCGAGCGGTCCGCTGGATAATTCGTTAGTTGAATTGAGTTATCTTTCCGGCAGCGCGAATTTAAAACCCGGCCAGAATGTCATCAGCAGCGGCCTTGGCGGCATTTTTCCGAAAGGCATTCCGATCGGCCAGATTGTGGATGCGAGCCCGGTTGAATTTGGCCTTTATACCGCTGCGCGTGTGAAACTCAACGTGAACCTCGGTTCGCTCGAACAAGTCTGGGTGCTGTTTCCATGAAAGCACTTAACACAATTTTGATTTTAACTGCCGCGTTTCTCGCCGTTTTCGGCGAAGCGGTGCTGCCCGGCTTTCACAACTGGCTCGGGGCGCAAATTGATTTGCTGCCGGCGTTGATGGTTTACGCCGCGCTAAATGCAGGCACGACGGCAGTCACGCTGTTGGCGATTTTCGGCGGACTTTGGTTTGACGCGCTTTCGGCAAATCCGCTTGGCGTGAGCATTCTGCCATTGTTTACTGTGGGGTTTCCCATTTGCTGGCAACGCGAATTGATTCTCCGCGATTTACCGTTCGCGCAATTCATTCTTGGGGCTGCCGCATGCGCCGTTGCGCCCGTTTTGTCCGTTTTGTTATTGCTGACCGGTGGCCAACAACCATTGCTCGGCTGGGGTTCGTTGTGGCAATGGCTCGTAATGACTGCGGGCGGCGCGGCGGCGACGCCGATTTTGTTTGCGCTGTTCGGCTGGTGTGACCGCGCGCTCGGTTATCAGCCCAGAACCGAAACCAGTTTCCGTTCCGACCGTGAAATCCATCGAGGAAGAAAGTAACAATGCTGATTTTTGACGAACTAAAAAAGAACGATCCGCAGCTTCGGCTGGTGGCGCTGTTGCTCGCTGGCGGTTTGCTCCTCTTGCTCGCGGGTTTGTGGTGGGTGCAGGTTGTTTCCGCGCGCGAATATGAAAACCATTTGGAGACGCAGTCGTATCGTACCGTGCGTATTCCCGCCGTGCGCGGGAAAATTCTCGACTGCAACGGACGCGTGCTGGCCGAAAACCGCCCGCGTTACAACATCAGCCTTTACCTTGAAGACTTGCGACAGCCATTCGACGCTGCTTACGACCAGTCGCTTGCCCGGGTGCGCGAAACGCAAAAACAATTAATGGCCGTTGAAGAAAAAAAACTGGGGCGTTCACTGACAAAATCCGAACGAAAACAGTTTGTGCTGACGACGAATGAAAGAGACCAATTGCGCGCGCAATCCCGATTCCAGGTAGCAAACGGCGTCGTTGAGCAAATCAGCGAACGCTTGCAGCAGCCAATTCCTTTTGATCCAAAAAAATTCGACCGGGATTACGAAACGCGACTGGCGCTGCCGTTTACCATTGTGCCCAACGCCGACGATGCTCAGATCGCAAAATTTGAGGAACAATTTCCCGGCGGTCTGGGTGCGGATTTGGAGCTTCAATCCGTGCGCGTTTATCCGTTTGGAGAAACGGCGGGACATTTGCTTGGTTATTTGCAGCGCGACGACCGTTCGGCGGAAGGCGAAAACGCATTTTTCTCATATCGTTTGCCGGATTATCGCGGCGTCCTCGGCATCGAAGCTGGTTTTGACGCACTGTTACGAGGGCACGCGGGCGAAGAATCCGTGCTCGTGAACAATCTCGGCTACCGCCAGTCGGAAAATGTTTGGACTCAACCCGAACCCGGACACAATGTCGAGCTGACGATTGACCTCGACATCCAGCAGGCGGCGGAAAACTCACTTGCGGAACATCAGGGCGCAGATGCGCGCGGCGCGATTGTGGTCATGGACGTTCGCACGGGCGACATATTGGCAATGGTTTCGTCACCGGCCATCAACCCCGATTATCTATCAAACAACCCCGCCTATTTAAGCGATCCTAAATTGCGACCACAAATCAATCGCGCAACGCAGCAAAATTATGCGCCCGGTTCGATTTTCAAAGTTGTTGTCGGGCTGGCTGCGCTGGAGAAAGGACTCGATCCAGACCAGCCTTATGAAGTGCAGTCCGATCCGACCCGGCCGGGGCGCGGTTGTATTTATATTGGCAAACGAAAAATTGACGATACCGCGCCGCCCGGAGAATACGATTTCAAAAAAGCCATCATGCATTCCAGCAACGCGTATTTCATAACGAACGGTCTGCGCACGGGCATAGACAACATCATCCAGCTTGCGCAAAGGTTTCATTTTGGCGAACGCGTTGATCTGCCAACACGACAGGAAACGCGCGGTAATTTACCAACGCTTGACCGAGTGCATTCAAACTGGCGCGACGGCGACACGGCGAACATTTGCATCGGCCAAGGCGAACTCGCCGTCACGCCGGTTCAAATGGCCGTCGCCTATTCTGCGATTGCCAATGGCGGAAAAGTTTTGTGGCCACGGCTGGTCCAACGCGTCGAATCCCAAGACCCGGCATCCGGCGAAACCGCCACAAATTTTCCTTCGGGGATTGTGCGCGACGAACTGGGCGTGCATCCTCGCAGTTTGAAAATTTTGCGCGCCGCGATGCTGGCAGAAACCGAAGACCCGGAAGGCACGGGGCACGCGGCCGTTGTGCCCAGCCTCCGCATTTGCGGCAAAACCGGTACGGCACAGGTGATGAACGAACACAATCAGGTGACCGATCATACGACATGGTTCGCGTCCTTTGCGCCGTATGAAAATCCGCATTATGCGGTCATTGTGATGGTCGAGAGCGGCAGTTCCGGTGGCGGCACCTGCGCGCCGATTGCCCACGACATTTACGAAGAAATTTTGAAACAGGAAAACGCATTGCAAAACAGAACACTTGCGCAAGCCAACTGAAAAATGTTCACCGCCAATTTCCAACAACCTCGTCAGCAGATCGAACGCTTGCAATTGTTCGCGCTGGCGGGATTGATGTTTGTCGGCGCCATGTTCGTCTACAGCGCGACGATGGTGAATGAATCGGCAGCGACGCTGCCGTGGTATGACCAGACCTGGGTTCGGCAAATCATTTGGTATGCGCTTGGAATCGGCGCGGCGGCTGGCATTTGTTTTTTGGATTATCACACGCTCGCGCGCTGGTCGTTTGTGGCCTATTGGGCGACCATTTTCTTTCTAGTCATTGTGCTCATTCCGCACATCGGTTCGATGCGTTTTGGCGCGCGGCGGTGGATTGATTTCGGGCCGTTCCAATTTCAACCGAGTGAATTTGCCAAACTTGCGTTCATTCTGGCGGCGGCGAATTTTTTAAGCCGTCCACCGGAAGAATTGCGCGAACCACTGATTTTTTGGAAAGGCATAGGTCTTTTGCTATTGCCGTTTGCATTGATTTTGAAGGAACCGGATTTGGGCTCGGCACTTGTATTGTTGCCAACCGGTTTGGTGATGATGTTCGTCGCGGGAACTCCGAAGAGATATTTGCTGAAATTAATTGGGGTAGTTGGTTTGCTGGCCGTGCTATTTCTGGTGGATGTCCTTTTTGTGCCGCCTGGCTGGTGGCAGATTCCGATGGAATCTTATCAACGCGACCGTTTGATGGTTTATTTTGGACGGGATTATACACATTTTGCTCCGCCGGACGCCACACCGGCGGAGTTGCAACGCCTGCATCAACAGCAGCTTGACGACGAATATAATGTTCGTCAGGCGCTGATTTCCGTCGGCTCCGGCGGCCTGACGGGCAAAGGCTGGCGTCATGGCACCCAAAACGCCCTCGGTTATCTGCCGCGAGCGGTGGCACACAACGACTTCATTTTCTCTGTCATTGCCGAGGAGGAAGGATTTGTTGGCAGCGTGATTGTGCTCACGCTGTATGCGGTGATTCTCTTTGCCGGATTGAGAATCGCCGGCCGGGCGCGCGATCGCCTCGGTAAAATCGTGGCGGTGGGCGTTGTAACGCTCATCTTCAGCCATGTATTCATCAACATCGGCATGAACATTCGTATAATGCCCGTGACGGGCGTGCCACTGCCGCTGTTAAGTTACGGCGGATCGTCAGTGCTCTGCTCGTTAATCGCCTTGGGTATATTGCAAAACGTACACATTCATCGAAGAGGATATTAAATATGAGTAACAATAACTTTTCGCGGCGTCGCCGCGGAATGCGTTTCCGCCCCAAAGGCGGACTAGGCGGACAAAAACCGGATCGCGATGCGACCCAAGCGCGTGCTGACGTGGTTGCGGAACAAGGCGAAACAGATCGTGTTTTTGAAAAACGCCACACGCACGAAATCGAACGTGCGGAAAATGTCGCGGCCGGTTTGCCGCCGGAAGGTACGGGCAAAGAAATAACGCCTGCAGCCATTCCTGACAAAAAAGATTTTCGTGAACCGCATCTCGAAACGCCCGCGCAAGTGCAGGAGGAAAAATTCGAGCCGGTTGCCATTTCGGAACAGCCGAAAGGCATTTTGGATTCCATTAAAAGTGCCGCGACAAATCTTGTTAGAAAGGTCCAGAAGCTGATTCGGCCTGAGAAAAAAATCCACAAGGAGGTCATCATCAACGCCGAGACGCTCGAAACGCGCGTTGCCGTGCTCGAAGATGGAAAACTTGAAGAGTTCAACATCGAGCGCACCACCGAAGAACGCCTCGTCGGCAGCATTTTCAAAGGCAAAGTCCGCAATCTCGAAGACGGTCTTAAGGCCGCGTTCGTGGACATCGGGTTCGAGAAAAACGCGTTCCTGCATTATTGGGACATCGTGCCGAACCAGTTCGACAGCGGAGTGGAAATCGTCGAGCGCGAAGGCAAACGCCGCGACAAGCCAAAAATCACACAGCGCGACATCCCGCGTTTGTATCCGCCCGGCAGTGAAATCATCGTGCAGGTCACGAAAGGCCCGATCGGCACCAAAGGCCCGCGCATCACGACCAATTTGGTTTTGCCAGGACGCTATCTCGTGCTGTTGCCAAACTCGGATCAATCCGGCATTTCCCGTAAAATTGAAAATCAGGAGGAACGCCGCCGCTTGAAAAAAATCCTGCGTGAACTTTCCATACCCGAAGGCATGGGCGTCATCATGCGCACGGCGGGCGAAGGCCAGCAGTTGCGTTATTTTGTCCGCGACGTCGCGCTGCTGCTTGAAGAGTGGCGTGCCGTTCAGGAGAAAATCAAAAAGCAACCGATGGCGACGTGCGTGTTCCAGGAACCGGATTTGATTGAACGCACCGTGCGCGATTTCCTCACCGAGGACGTTGAGCGCATTGTTGTGGACAACCAGAAGGCCCACGACCGGATGCGCGACATGATCGCAAAAATCTCCAAGCGTTCCGCGAACAAGATAAAACTCTACGCCGAGGCGCAGCCGGTTTTTGACCGCTTCAACATCAGCAAACAGTTGGAGAACACCTTCTCGCGCCAGGTGCATTTGAAGGGCGGCGGTTACATCGTCATTGACGAAACCGAGGCGCTCGTGGCGATTGACGTGAACACCGGACGCCACAAAGGCAGTCGCGATCAGGAAGCGACGATCCTGAAAGTGAACCTCGAAGCCGCCGAGGAAATCACGCGCCAGTTGCGTTTGCGCAACATGGGCGGCCTCATCGTGCTTGACTTCATTGACATGAAATCGCGCCGCGACCAGCAGTCTGTTTATCAAAAAATCAAGGACGGTGTGCGCCGCGACAAGGCCAAGACCCACATCCTGCCCATCTCGCAACTCGGCCTGATGGAGATGACGCGCCAGCGCCACAGCGAAA
>JBEKZT010000062.1:0-9887 GCA_049509595.1 Verrucomicrobiota bacterium | reverse complement strand
AGTGCCTCACGCACACCTTCCGCGCCCATTTTGGCAACAAAAGAATCTGCGCCGTAAGTTTCGCGTGCTTCACGATATTCATGTTCGCTCAACAATTGATTCTGTTTCAGCGGAGTGTTGCCCGGATCAATGACGAGATAATCCTCGTAATAAATCACACGCTCCAGATGGCGCGCTGTCATATCCAGCGCCAGACCAATGCGTGAGGGCATGCACTTGAAAAACCAAATGTGGCACGTGGGCACAGCCAGTTCGATGTGGCCCATGCGCTCGCGGCGGACGCGGGCAAGAGTTACTTCGACGCCGCAACGGTCGCACACGACGCCACGGTGCTTGATGCGCTTATATTTTCCGCAGGAACATTCCCAATCTTTTACAGGACCGAAAATGCGTTCGCAGAAAAGGCCACCCTTTTCCGGTTTAAACGTGCGATAGTTGATGGTCTCTGGATTCTTGACTTCGCCCTTGCTCCACGAGCGGATGGCGTCGGGCGACGCTAGCGTGATGCCGATGTAATCCACCTGGTTGACCTTTTCCAAGCCGAGCAATTCCCGCGCATTTTCTTTATTGCCTGTCATACGAATTTTCCGTTGTTAAATGTTTTGATTAAAGCGTTGCCAAAACTGCCGCCGGTTCTTCTGCGTGTTCAGCCGGATTTGAATAACCGACTTTCACATCGAGACCAAGGGACTGCATTTCCTTGACGAGCACGTTAAACGATTCGGGAATTCCAGCTTCGAGCGAGTTATCGCCTTTAACGATGCTCTCGTAAATCCGCGTTCGGCCTTGCACATCGTCGGATTTTACGGTCAGGAGTTCCTGCAACGTGTAAGCCGCGCCATAGGCTTCCATCGCCCAAACTTCCATTTCTCCGAAGCGCTGGCCGCCGTATTGCGCCTTGCCGCCAAGCGGCTGTTGCGTGACGAGCGAGTAAGGCCCGACCGCGCGCGCGTGAATTTTATCCGCGACCAAGTGGCCGAGCTTCATCATATAAATGTAGCCAACGACAATTTCCTGATCAAACGCCTCGCCGCTACGACCGTCGTAAAGAATTGTTTTGGCGTGTTCCGGCAATTTCGCGTCCTTCAAATAACCGCGAATTTCCTTTTCCTTAATCCCGTCGAAAACTGGCGTTGCAAATTTCAATCCAAGAATTTTCGCCGCCCAGCCCAGGTGCGTTTCCAAAACCTGGCCGACGTTCATGCGCGACGGCACACCCAGAGGATTCAAAACAATTTCCACTGGAGTTCCGTCCGCGAGGAACGGCATGTCTTCTTCCTTCACAATGCGTGCGACAACGCCTTTGTTGCCGTGACGTCCCGCCATTTTGTCACCGACGGAAAGTTTGCGCTTCGAGGCGATGTAAACTTTCACCGACTTGACGATACCAGCCTCGACGCCTTCACCCGCTTCGGCGCGTTCCATTTCCTCGTCATATTGCATCTGCAAATCATCAAACCGCTTTTTGAACTGGCCGATAATTTCGCTAATCTTATTACGAATGGGCGACGGATCAATTTCGATGCGGTCATAAACTGTCGCAAGTTTGCGCAACAATGTCTTGGTGATTTTGCGATTCGCTGGAATAATGATTTCGCCGGTCTCACTGTTGACCACGTCGAGTGGAATTTTTTCGCCAAGTAAAATATTGCTCAACGCTTCGGTCAATTGATCGCGCAACTCATCAGTCTTCTTCTTATGATCGTCTTCAATCTGCTTTGCATGACGTTTTTCTTCGCTGGAAACCGATTTACTACCACGTTCGCCTTCTTTTTTGGACGACACCTTCACGTCCATGACAATGCCGTAAGTGCCGGATGGAATTTTCAGTGAGGTGTCTTTCACATCCGCGGCCTTCTCGCCGAAAATCGCGCGGAGCAATCGCTCTTCGGGCGCAAGTTCCGTTTCTGATTTTGGCGTGATTTTGCCGACGAGAATGTCGCCGGGCTTTACTTCCGCGCCAATGCGAATGACCCCGTCCGGTCCAAGATTCTTCAGCGCCTCATCGCCGAGGTTCGGGATGTCGCGCGTGATTTCCTCCGGCCCAAGTTTCGTATCGCGGGCGGCGACTTCAAATTCATCAATGTGAATGCTCGTGAAGATGTCTTCCTTCACAATTCTTTCGCTGATGAGAATTGCATCCTCGAAATTGTAGCCGTTCCATGGCATGAACGCGACAAGCACATTGCGACCGAGTGCGAGTTCACTGTTTTGAGTGCACGGGCCGTCGGCGATAACCTGCCCTTTTTTCACCTGTTCGCCCTTGTGGACTAAAATTTTCTGGTTGATGCACGTAGCGGCGTTCGAGCGCATGAATTTGCGAATCGGATAAACCCAAACACCATTTTCGGGATCGTGCTTAATTTTCTTTTTGCCTTCAGGCAATTTGCCATCCTCGGTAACGATGATTTGATTGCCAGTTACTGAAGCAACTTTACCACTTTCATCAGCAACTGTGACTGCGCGTGAATCACGCGCCACCCGGTCTTCAAGACCGGTCGCCACCAGCGGCGCTTCAGTTACCAGCAGCGGCACAGCCTGACGTTGCATGTTTGACCCCATCAGCGCGCGGTTTGCGTCATCGTGTTCGAGGAATGGAATCAAGCTTGCAGCGATGGACACAAGCTGTTTTGGCGAAACGTCCATGTAATCCACACGCGCTGGTTCAACGTCAATAAAGTCCGTCCGGGAACGGCAAACAACTCGGTCGGTCAGGAAATTGCCCTTGTCGTCAATCAATGAATTTGCCTGCGCAACGATATATTGTTCTTCCCGGTCGGCGGTCAAATAATCAATGTGGTTGGTAACACGACCCTTTTCGACCCGCCGATAAGGCGTTTCTAGAAAGCCGAAATCGTTTATTCGCGCGAAAGTTGCCAGTGACGCAATCAAGCCGATATTTGGACCTTCTGGTGTTTCAATCGGACAAATGCGTCCGTAGTGCGACGGATGCACGTCACGGACTTCAAAACCTGCGCGGTCGCGGGACAAACCTCCCGGCCCAAGCGCGGAGAGACGGCGTTTGTGCGTTAACTCGGCCAGCGGATTGATTTGATCCATGAACTGACTCAATTGCGAGCGACCAAAGAAATCACGAATAACCGCCGAGAGCGCCTTCGGATTGATGAGTTTCTGGGGTGTCATCGCTTCCACGCTTTGATCAAACAATGTCATTCGTTCTTTCACAAGACGTTCTGTGCGCGAAAGACCGACGCGACATTGGTTGGCGAGCAATTCACCAACTGTGCGGATGCGGCGGCTGCCGAGATGGTCAATGTCATCAAGCGAACCTTCGCCTTTTTTGAGCCGGAGCAAATACTTTGTCGCGGCAACCAAATCTTCCTTCGTCAAAATGCGGGAGTCTTCCTTGTCCTTGAGACCGAGCTTTTGGTTGATTTTGTAACGACCTACGCGACCCAAATCGTAACGTTTCGGGTCAAAGAACAACCGTTTGAGTAACGCGCGCGCATTGGCGGCGGTGGGCGGATCACCGGGACGCAAACGGCGATAAATGTCCTTGAGCGCTTCTTCTTCGTTTTTCGCAGGATCTTTTTTCAGGCATTTGATCATGATGCCTTCGTCAGCCGACGTGTCCACGACCTTTATTTTGGCCACACCTAACTCGGCGATTTGTTTGACAACGGCTTTCGACAATGGCTCGAATGCACGCGCGACGACGAGACCTTTTTCCTCATCCACAGCGTCTTGAATCAAAACTCGGTTCGGCAAATCTTCGAGTTTTTCGGCTTCCTTGACCGTAAGTTCCTCAATTTCGTAAAATAATTTGAGGATTTCTTCATCCGTGCCGCGGGTCTTTTCGCCGTTATCTTTGCCCTTGCCGATGCCGCCTTCGACATCCAAAAAGCTCAGAGCCCGGAAAAACGTCGTCGTCAAAAATTTTCGGCGGCGTTTTTTGCGGTCCAGATAAACGTAAAGCAAATCGCTCGTATCGAACTGCGCTTCATACCATGAGCCGCGATCAGGGATGACGCGGAAGCTGTGCAGCATTTTTCCGTTCGGATGCTGCGTGGCCTCAAACGCGATACCCGGCGAGCGATGCAATTGGCTGACCACGACACGCTCCGCGCCATTGATGACGAACGTGCCTTGCGGCGTCATTAACGGCAATTCGCCCATGAATACTTTTTCTTCCTTGGCGCTTTTGTTTTCTTCCTTCAGCAGGAACGTGACGTAAAGCGGCGCGCCATAAGTCAAACCTTCACGCAGGCATTCGAGCCAGTCTATTTTCGGCGCGCCTACGTCGTAGGAATCGTAAGCGAGTTTGCATTTACCATCGTAGCTATCAATGGGAAATACCTCCTGAAAAACTGATTCGAGACCAGCGTGCTTATTGCGTTTTTTCGGCGGCGCGTCGGCTTGTAGAAATTCCGCATAGGAATTAGTCTGCAATTCGATCATGTTAGGTGGCACGACAATCTCTTTGATTTTGCCGAAGTTGATTCTTTCTGTGACTCGCGATGGCATTTGGGCTTTCTCGTTTGGCTCGGCAACAGCGCCGCGCCGATAATTTTCACTTAACGACACAAGGCAAGCACGCCGCGTTCAACGGTCGACTCGCCAAAACTAAAACTGTTGTTTGTTCCAATTTCGTAACAGACTTGTGATTCAAAAAAATTGGGAGAATAGGGCGGCGGCAAAACGCCGCCGCCCCAGATTCATCAACTACTTGACTTCCACTTTCGCGCCGGCTTCCTCGAGCTTTTTCTTGGCAGCGTCGGAGTCGGCCTTGTTCGCGCCTTCCAGCACGGGCTTCGGAGCGCCTTCGACCAGCGCCTTGGCTTCCGCCAATCCGAGGCCGGCCTTGATTTCGCGAACGGCTTTGATTGCCGCAATCTTTTTGTCCGCCGGAGCAGAAACGAGGATCACGTCAAACGTGTCCTTCGCCGCAGCCGCCGGAGCAGCACCACCAGCAGCGGCACCGCCCCCGGCAGCAGCAACCGCGACAGGCGCGGCGGCACTCACGCCCCATTTGGTTTCAAGTTGTTTCACCAAGTCGGCGGCTTCCAAAACCGTCAACTTGCTCAATTCTTCCACGATGTTTCCGATGTCAGCCATATTACTTTTCTTTCTGTCGTCTCGTCGTTCGCCGCGGCTACGGCGAATTTCAGTTCACAGCCTGCAAACCGACGATTTACGTTGTTGTTGTTTGTTTCTCCGTTTCGCAAAAAGTGAAACGGAAATTGTTATTCAGATTTCTCCAACTTCGCCTTGATGACCTGCGCCAATTGCGACGCGGGCATATTGATCAAGATCGCCAGCTTCGTCGCCGGAGCCACGAGCAATCCGAGAATCTTCGCGCGCAAAACGTCAAGGCTCGGCAAATCTGCCAGCGCGATGATTCCAGCCTCTTCCAAACGCTGGTTGTTCAGGAAACCGAATTTCACTTTCAGCTTGTCAAATTCCGCCGCGAAATTTTTCAGAGCCTTCGCCGCAGCAGAAATATCTTTTTGCCCGGTCACGACGGCCATCTGCCCAACGAGCGAGCCGTTCAATTCCGCCACGCCCGCTTCCTTCGCTGCGATTCGGAAAATGGAATTTTTCACGACGTGAACTTCCGCGCCCGCTTTCTGCAAACGCTGGCGCAATTCCGAGAAATGCAAAACTTTCAGCCCTTGATAACCGATCACGATGAAGAACGGCGATGCGTTCAACCGCGCGGCGTATTCCTTCGTCAAAATTTGTTTTTCAGCACGCATGATAAAATTATTTTAATTGTTTGAGAACTCGCGCACATCCACGCGCACGGGCGGACTCATCGTCGCCGACAACGTGCATGAACTGATATAAATTCCCTTGACGCTTGACGGCTTTGCCTTCGCGACGGCTTCAATCACCGCGCGCGCATTTTCTTCAATCTGTTCCGGCTTGAACGACGCCTTACCGACGATGACGTGAACATTTCCAGCCTTGTCGGTTTTGAATTCAACGCGACCGGCTTTGACTTCTTTGACAGCCTTCGCCGTGTCGTCCGTTACCGTGCCGGTTTTTGGATTCGGCATGAGGCCACGCGGTCCGAGAACCTTGCCGAGTTTGCGAACTTCAATCATCGCTTCCGGCGTGGCGATCGCCACGTCAAAATCATTCCAGCCTTCATTGCACTTTTGGATCATGTCGGCAAAACCAACATATTCCGCGCCCGCAGCTTTCGCCGCTTCGGCTGCGTTTCCGTCGCGCGTGAAAACCAAAACGCGTACGGTCTTGCCGCTGCCATGCGGAAGCGGAACTGTGCCGCGAACCATTTGATCCGATTGCTTCGGGTCAACACCGAGGCGGAACGCGAGATCAATCGTCTCATTGAATTTCGCCTTCGGAAATTTTGCGAGGACGCCAACGGCATCCTTCAACGGATACATTTTTTTTGCATCCACAACTTCGAGCGCTTTTTTGAATCGTTTGCTTGGCATTTTACTTTGTGCGGTTCATGCGAGCTTTTGGCTCTCCCGCGATTGTATTTTTTAATTTAACCGACAACTTCAATTCCCATGCTGCGCGCCGTTCCCGAAATGACGCGGAACGCGGCTTCTTCGTTCGTCGTGTTCATGTCCTTGGACTTCATCTTGATGATGTCCAAAACCTGTTTGCGCGTGACCTTGCCAACCTTGTCCTTGTTCGGCACTTTCGAGCCGGCGGTGATGCCGGCGGCTTTTTTCAAAAGCACGGACGCCGGCGGCGACTTGGTGATGAACGTGAACGACTTGTCTTGATAAACGGTGATGACGACGGGAATCACGAGTCCGGCGTCGTTTTTTGTCGCGGCGTTAAATTCTTTGCAGAACGCCATGATGTTGACGCCGTGCTGGCCGAGCGACGGGCCGACGGGCGGCGCGGGATTCGCCTGGCCTGCGGCAATCTGCAGTTTGATGTATCCTGTAATCTTCTTCGCCATGTGTTTGTTAAATTATTAAACCTTTGAATTGTTGAACCGATTTAACGATTCAACCAATCACGCTTTCTCGACTTGCCAGTATTCTAGTTCAACCGGCGTGTTGCGTCCGAAAATGTTCACGGTCACTTTCAATTTGCCGCGTTCGGGATCAATCTCCTCGATCACGCCGCTGAAATTCAGGAACGGCCCGTTGTTGATCTTGATCGTCTCGCCAACTTCAAAATTGACCTTTGGTTTTTCCGTTTCTTCCGATGCGGAAATCTGCGCCTTTATGGACTCTACTTCTTCCGTCGGTGTCGGTACTGGCGGTTCCCCGCCTACAAACCCGATCACGCCTTGCGTTTCTTTGATGAAATACCACGGGTCCTCGATGATGCGGTTATTTTCATCAAGCAACACCATGTCCACAAAAACATAACCTGGCCACAATTTGCGGCTCGTCACAGTCTTCTTTTGATTGCGCACTTCAACGACTTTTTCCATCGGGACAAGGACTTCTTTGACAAAATCCTGCATCTCATCCGTCTTGACGCGCTTCTCAATGCTTTCTTTGACCTTCTGCTCCTGGCCGGAAAGCGTATGTATGACAAACCACTGGCTGCGCATGTGTTAAAGTTTATAGAAAATAAAGGCGAGGATATGATCCATCGCCACAGTGAATCCGCCGAGTAAGGCAATTGAAAAAACAATGACTGCCGTTGAACCTTTCAGTTCTTCCCAACTCGGCCACGAACATTTTTTTAACTCTTCACGCGTTTCCTGAACGTAAACAGTCAGCCGCTTGAGTTGTCCCTGCCACCACAAATAGGCAAAGATTCCTCCGATAACGACCGCCCAAATTATGATTGATGTATTGCTCACAAATTTTTTCCAGCTTGCCGGGCCGCAACCCACATTTTCAGACTTCACTCTTCCAGCGAAAGCTGGCGGAGAGGGAGGGATTCGAACCCCCGTCAGGCTTTCACCTGAAGCGGTTTTCAAGACCGCCGCGATAGACCACTCTGCCACCTCTCCGTCGCAGACTGGCACGGCGTGAGGGACTTGAACCCCCAACCAACGGTTTTGGAGACCGCTACTCTACCAATTGAGCTAACGCCGTAGCCGCCCAATCTTATCATCTTTCGGACAAAAAGGGAGCCGGAGAAATTTTTCTCCGTGCTCCCAAGTTTTCAAAACATTTAAGCAACAACTTCCGAAACGCGACCGGCACCAATCGTACGCCCGCCTTCACGGATCGCAAAGCGCTGGCCCTTTTCCATCGCAACTGGCGCAATGAGTTCGATATCCACCGAGACATTGTCGCCTGGCATCACCATTTCGACGCCTTGCGGTAAGGTTACCGTACCTGTCACGTCGCTGGTGCGGAAATAAAATTGTGGACGATATTTTGTGAAGAACGGCGTGTGACGACCGCCTTCATCTTTTGAAAGAACATAGACTTCCGCCTTAAATTTGGGGTGTGGCGTGATCGAACCTGGTTTAGCCAAAACCATGCCACGTTCGACTTCTTCCTTTTTCGTGCCGCGCAAAAGGACGCCGACATTGTCGCCCGCATTTGCGGAATCGAGCAGCTTGCGAAACATTTCAATGTCCGTTGCCGTCGTCTTGCGGGTGTCCTTCAAGCCGACGATTTCAACTTCTTCCATGCGCTTGAGCACGCCGCGTTCGACGCGACCAGTCACGACTGTGCCACGTCCTTCAATGTTGAACACGTCTTCAACACACATCAAAAACGGCTTATCCACCTCTCGTGTTGGCAGTGGAATAAATGCGTCAATTGCCTCCATTAATTCTTGAATCGCCTTTTCTCCTTCCGGTTTGCCTTCAAGGGCGGCCTTGGCGCTGCCTTTAACAACTGGCGTCTTGTCGCCGGGAAATTGATACTTGGTCAGCAAATCACGAACTTCCATTTCGACTAAGTCGAGCAATTCTTTATCATCGACAAGATCAACCTTGTTTAGAAAAACAACAATTGCCGGAACACCAACTTGTCGCGCGAGCAAAATATGTTCACGCGTTTGCGGCATCGGACCTTCGGAGGCGTCCACTACGAGAATCGCGCCATCCATTTGCGCCGCGCCCGTAATCATGTTTTTTACATAATCCGCGTGGCCGGGACAGTCAACGTGCGCGTAATGACGCTTGTCGCTCTGATATTCTACATGCGATACTGCAATCGTTACTGTTTTGGTTTCATCGCGCACCGTACCGCCTTTCGTAATGTCTGCGTAAGAAATCGGCGTAGCCAAACCTTTGCGCGCCTGAGTTGCGACAATGGCGGCGGTTAGCGTAGACTTGCCGTGGTCAATATGTCCGATGGTGCCGACGTTAACGTGCGGTTTGTTTCGTTGAAATTGCTCTTTAGCCATTTTTTATCTCCTGCGTTGATGTCTTTAGTTTTTTAGCAAATTGTCTGGAGCCCATGATCAGGATTGAACTGATGACCTCGTCCTTACCAAGGACGTGCTCTACCGACTGAGCTACATGGGCACAAACAAGTCATTCATTCTATCCGATACGCAAAACGACAAAAAACCGCTGCCCTTAGTTTTCATTTCTGAAAACTAAAGGAACTACCGGCTTTTTGGCTTTTACGGACTACTGACGCCAAGTAAATTATGAGACAACGTAAATTCTGTCAACAGCTTTTTTTAAAAATTACTTACTAATTCCACGTTCACTAGTTCGAACAAATTGAAGCAAGTATTGAACTTCAGGCAACAATGGCAATTCCTTTTCAATTTTTGCCAGCGCATTGGAAATTGTCAGCCCTTCACGAAATAAAATTTTGTAAACCTGCCGCAATACGACTTGCGCTTGTTCGGAAATACCTTTGCGTTCTATGCCGATTTTGTTGATGGTGCGCGTTTCAGCTGGATTGCCGTCGGCCATCATGAATGGCGGGACGTCCTGCACAACTTTCGAGCAACCGCCGATCATGGACATCTTTCCAATGCGACAAAATTGATGAATCGCGGCA
>JBEKZT010000061.1:0-9928 GCA_049509595.1 Verrucomicrobiota bacterium | reverse complement strand
GAATTGTAGCAAAAGTTGTTCGTAAAAAAAATTTCATGGGGAAATATGAAAACAGAATTTACCGATTGCGCCAACTAAAATTTTACTCACTGGGAGGACAAACGAAAGAACGCATTAGTATAGATGGGGTTTATTTGGAAATTATAAATATACAAACCATTGGTCAGCGTCTGCGACAATCCTGTCTGCTCCCAACCGTTGGTTGAGGTCAAATCGGGTTTGAATTCCAGCGTAAACAATTGGCCAAGTTCCGGTTCAAACGGTAAAACTGCTGGCCAGGAAATTGTGAGATTGTTGGTGTCAGATAAGGTTATGGTAAGCACCGGTGACGGCAGAGCAGGGAGGATTTTGGCTAAAAATGAATCACTTCCGCCGTTGAGTGAAGTTTGAAAAGCATTGAGCGTAGGAAAATTAACAGATGATGCCTGACCGGTAATATAGGCGTTACCCGCAGTATCAACAGCAATACCGTAACCCAAATCGGCACCCGAGCCTCCTAAATACGCGGAATAAAGCAACGCGGAACAATCTGCGTTGAATGCGATCACAAATACGTTCGTGCCGCCGGAATTAGTTGGCGAAAGAAAACCAGACGTATTGAAGGTTGGGAAATTGGTTGCGGTTGTGCTGCCGATCACAAAGGCATTCCCTGCTGGATCAATAGCAACATCTTCAGCCACGTCGGTGTTCGTGCCGCCAAAAACCGCGGAATAAATTAAATTTGTGCCGGTAAAATCAAGTTTGGTTAGGAAGGCATTATAGACGAAAATCAAACTCGCCGTATTGTTAGTAACTCCGTTGGAAAGACCGATCACGTTGTTAGCTGTATCGGGATAATCTGGTGATTGCGAGGTGCCAACCACATAAACATTGCCACTTACGTCGACAGCAATGCGGAGACCAAAATCGGAGTTCGTTCCGCCGAGAAAAGTGGAATACGACAAAGAACCACTGGCGTTGAATTTAGTCACAAACGCGTCATATGGGGGGGGAACTGCTATATTTGTGATGCCATTCAGTAATCCTTGAAACGCATTGGTTGCCGGAAAATTGGTCGAATCTGTGTAACCAGTGACGTAGGCATTTCCCAATGCATCGGCAGCTATGCCTTCGCCTGTATCTGCGTTCGTTCCGCCGAGATAAGTAGAATAAATCACCGCTGTGCCACTAGGCGCAAATTTTGTTACGAACGCATTCTGTGTTCCAGCTAAGTAGGTTTGCACTGCATTGGTCGTCGGAAAATTCGTCGAGGTTGTATAGCCAGTGACATAAGTATTGTTACTTGAATCAACTGCAATGCCGTAAGCAGCGTCATTGTTATTGCCGCCTAAATAAGTGGAATAAATAAGCGCGGAGCCATTTGTGTTAAGTTCCGTGACAAAACCATCCGCGCGATAAGCGCCGGCGGGGCCATCGAACGGGCCGCTGATGTTTGTGAAAATTCCGTGAAAGACAGGAAAATTTGGCGACTGTGTGAAGCCAGTCAAATACGCGTCACCGGAACTGTCAATCGCCATGTCCAATGCCCCGTCATCCGCGCTGCCGCCTAGATAAGTAAAATAAACAAGGTTCGACCCAGTGTTGTCGAATTTGGCGATAAACGCATCGCCCGTCAATGAACCGCCACCGAATTTTTTTTGAAACGCTCCCGGCGTAACTGGTAATTGTGTCGAAAGTGTCTCACCGGCCACATAAATAAATCCGTTTGTGTCCACTTTCACTGCGAATCCTGTATCACTGCCGTTGCCGCCAAGATAAGTTGAGTAACTTAAAATAGGATCAATGATTAATGGCAAATCGTGATTATATTTGTCAATTGCGAAGACCATGGTTCTCGCATCCAATAGCCGGTAGCCTCCACTGACTTCCTTGCGCGAGCCGCCCTGCATCTGATAAATTTCAGGCGCAAGCTGATGGATTTCGTCACTTCCAAGTTTCAAAATCAATTCACCTTGGGTGTCAATCGAAATTTTATCTACGCCGTCGAAATGGATCGCAATTTTTCTAAAATCCGCTTTTGGCGCGACGGTAAAATCGTATTCAAGTCTTTGCTGATTGCCGTAATAAACCAAATTGACGCCGGGATAAAGCTGTTCGACACAGGTTTTGGCAAAAATCGGCACGTCTGTCTGCCATTGTGACGAATCGCTGCCGATGAAGTAATTGATTTTTCCGGCCAGTTCTTCTTCGCCGCTAACTTGCGCCTGTGCATTTGCGCCGACGAGCTGCATTTGCAACACGCACGTTGAAATTCTTCCGGGCGAAGTTAATTTAGTGCGCCGAAACGGCATAGGCAAAGTTGCAGGAGTCACTTTGCGCAGAACCAGCTGCGCTTCCGTCGGTGAAATCAAAAATTGATAACCGTGCCCGCGTGCCATGAATTGCACCGACCCGTTTGCCTGGCCGCGATGGGCTTCGAAATACAACGGTGAGCTGGTCAGCGGCATCACGGTTTGCGCTGAAGCGGTCAGCGCCATTAAAGTGAACGCCAATATAAAATTTTTCACGCAACGAGTCATCTTAAAATTCGCGGGTGTAGCCGACGCCAAACTGGAATTGACCGGAACTGCTGTTGTATTGATCGTGATGGATGGGCACACCGTAGTCCAGCCGCAATGGGCCGAGATGCGGAATATCTAGGCGAAAACCGACGCCCCAGTTGTCATCGAAGTTTCCTGTAAACGAATACGAACCTGCGCCGACGTTGCCAACATCGTAGAAGAGTGCGAAGCGCAATTCCATGCCGGCCGTTTTTTTGATGATTGGCAGACTGTATTCAACTGAACCAAACCAGTAGCTGTCGCCGCCAATCGGTTCGTTTACACCCGTAAAACCCGGTTCGCGCGGCGCGATATTGCGGTATTTGAAGCCGCGCAGCGAGTAAAGTCCCCCAAGATAGTAGCGGTCGTAAAACGGCACGTCGCCGGAACTCAAGCTCGATGCGACACCTGCGCGTCCGCCGATTTCAATCACATGTCCCGGGAATAGGCCGCGAAAAAACCAATCCGATTTCAGTTCCAATTTATAAAATGTATCGTCACCAGTCACGAATTCCGGGTCGAATTCCGTTCGCTGGCCGCCGTTAGGAAGTTCAGTGCTGTTGCGAGTGTCATAAGCGAGTGTCGCCCCGAAGCGATGAAACAAATGGTCGCCAACTTGATCTAAAATGGCTTGCGGCACATTTGCGGGGATTACTTCCGTGCTCGGTGGAGAAAACGGCACAGGTGACGGCACAAGCACGCTTTGGTCATTGTAGAATCCGCTGTTCAATGTAATGCCTACGTCTTCAATGGCGTAGCTGATGCCGCCGATGAGAAAATCACTACCGAGTGCGCGAGTCAGACTGAAGCGCGCGCCGGTGCGGGTCTCGTCAAAAATATTATTCGGACTTTCAAAGTCCAATTCGTGACGGTAAAGGTCAACGTCGAATGAAAGTTTGCGATTAAAAAGCCACGGTTCGGTGAACTCTAACTCGTAATCTTGCCGCTCTGTACCGATTTGGATAAAAAGCCGCGCTTTTTGGCCGCCACCGGTGAACGTCGGCGGATGAAACAAATCGAAGTTGCCCTGTGTGATTTCCACGAATCCGACGAGCGAGTCAACCGAACTGAAACCTGCACCGAGCGTGATATTGCCGGTATTTTTTTCTTCCACATCCACAGCGAGATTTTTACGCCCGGAGATCGGCGGATCAGTCGGCTCAGGGTTCATGTCCACTTTATCAAAATACTGCAATCCCTCGAGCCGCTGCTGGCTGATTTTGACGCGCACCATGTCGAACACTTCACCCGGGGAAATGGCCAGTTCGCGCCGGATGACTTTGTCCTTTGTTTTGACGTTGCCGCGAATGTCAATTTTTTCAACGTAATATTTCTCGCCTTCGTCAATTTGAAATTCCAAATCCATCGTGCCCGTATCCACATTCGGAATCCGAATTATTTGCAGCAATGAACCTTCCGTCGCGCCGAGGTAACCTTTGCTGCCATAAAAATCTTCTATGGCTTGTCTGTCTTTATTCAAACCCTCCGGCGTGAAAACATCGCCGACGTCCATCGGCAAACCATGAGCACCGAGTTTGTCCTTTGAGCGCTGGTAATCGTGAACAAATTGGAGTCCGCTGTGAACCGCCGCGTCGTTGAATATTTCATTGCCGCTGAATTTAACCGAGCCGACGCGATATTGGCGGCCTTCATAAACGTAAAAGTGAATTAACATCCGATTCGGCGACGGGCGCGTAAACTTTACATCCTTGATTTGAAAATCCAGATAACCGTGATTGCGATAAAAGTCCACCAATTGATCGCGGTCATTCTCAAATTGTTCGTCCTTGTACAAGTCGCTGCCTGTCAGCCACGAGAACGCCCATTTTTCTTTCGTCTTGATTTGTTTCCGTAATTCCTTCTGGGAGAAAGCCGTCGCGCCCACAAATTCAATTTCTTCAATTTTGACCTTCGGACTTTCTGTGATTTCAAACGTCACGTCGCCGCGTCCGGCGTTTTCGTCAATGTTCAAAACATATTTGACCTGCGTGTCCGGGTAGCCGGATTTTTCATAAAGGTTTTTGATTTCCTGGCTGTCAGTGAAAAGTTTCTGTTCGTCAAGCGGCGCGCCGGTTTTTGAAGTGATTTTTTTTCGGATTTTTGATTCCTTCAATTTTTTGTTGCCTTCAATAGTGATTCCCGCCAGTCGCGGCCGGACTTGCACAATGTAAGTCAGTATCACGCCGCCGTCGTCGGCTTGATCCACCGACACGCGGATGTTGTAAAACTGATCCGTCGCGTAAAGCGCATGAATGTCATCCTGCGTGACGTTTTGAAGATAAGTGTCACCAGCCTTGAGGCGAATGTTCGCACGAACAAATGGTTCGCTGACCGACGCCGGACCGACATACTTGATGTCCACACGGTCAATTTTAGGACCGATTATTTGCGCCCATGCGGCGGACGCACAGCCGAGGAACAGGCAAATTCCGAGTAGGCGAAAAAATAATTTCATCGTCTATCGGCTTGCTGGCATATCTTCGTCACTGACTCTGGCTGCATTTTCAAATCGCGTGTATGATTTCAAGAAAGTCAAGCTCACGTCGCCCGTCGGGCCATTGCGCTGTTTGGCGATCAATAAATTTATCGGCACGGCATCCTGCTCTTCAAATCCGCTGTTTTCGTCGTCGCCCGACTTTCCGGGCTTGTAAAGCAGACCGACAACGTCCGCATCCTGTTCAATCGCGCCCGATTCTCGCAAGTCCGACAGTTTCGGTTCCGCGCCGCGCTCGCGCTTTTCCGGCTCGCGATTCAACTGGCTCAGCACGACCACCGGCACTTCCAATTCCTTGGCCAATGCCTTGATGCCGCTGGAAATGTCAGCGATTTCCTGCTGCCGGTTTTCTTGCGAACGCCGCGCAGTAGAATGCAGCAACTGCAAGTAGTCAATCACGAAAAGCTTGATGTCGTGCTGCTGCGCCAGCCGCCGCGCCCGCGCCCGCAACTGCAAAATTGAAAGCCCCGCTGTGTCGTCAATGAAGAGTGGCGCTGACGATAACCGTCCCGCTGCGGTCATTAGCTTCGGAAAGTCTGTGTCTTGCATAAAACCGCTGCGAATAGATTGTTGATTTAACCGCGCAATCGAACACAACATTCGCAACACCAGCGATTCCGCCGTCATTTCTAAACTAAAAACCGCCACCGGCAATTTTTGCTCCAGCACCGCGTGCTCGACGATGTTCATCGCCAGCGACGTTTTGCCCATCGAAGGCCGTGCAGCGATGACGATCATTTCGCCCTTGTGCAAACCATCTGTCTTCCGGTCCAAATCCGTAAAGCCCGTGCCCACGCCGCCCAATTCGCCCTTTCGGTTGAAATAATTTTCGACCGTGCCGATCGCCTCGTTGACGATTTGCTTGATCGCTTTTGATTTTCCCTGATCGCGTTCTTCATTGATCCGCAGAATATCTTTTTCGACCTGATCAACGAGTTCTTCGACTTCGCCCTGGTAATCATAAACGCGCCCGACGACTTCCGTGCAAGTGGCGATCATTTTTCGCAGCAGATATTTTTCGCGGACGATGTCGAGGTAGTAACTCAAATTCGCCGCGCTCGGCACCGCGTCTTGCAGCGACGACAAATAGGCAATGCCGCCAATCTGTTCCAACAGTTGTTTATCCTTGAGCTGTTGCTGAACCGTGATGAGGTCAATCGCCTCGCGCTTGTCATACATTTCCGCCAGCGCGTCAAAAATCGTTTGATGCCGTAAATCGTAAAAAACTTCCGCGCCCGCTTTAAATTTTCCGAGGCACTCGCCCATGCAATCGTTAGGTGAAATCAAAACGCAGCCCAGCACGCCTTGCTCCGCTTCAATCGAATGTGGCGGCAAACGGTCAATGCTCGTTGCGCGCGGCTGTGCGGCTTTTTGCCGCCGCGTCTTTTTTAAATCCGCCGCCGCTCCGGGAACATCAGAAATGGAATCAATCATGTCGCAACAAGACGAAATTTCTCCCAATTACGCAAAGAGGTGTTGTTAAATCTTAATGACACGTTCTTCACATACTGCACGAAGATAGTTAGGTTGGTCTAAATTCAACTGATTTGAGCCTTTGGGGACGCGGTGCTTTTGCGTTCAACCAGTTCGGCGGGCAGACGTTTGGTTTCAGGCCGCTGACCGCGCAGTAGTTGCATCATCACTTCCACGGCGGCAATGCCAAGACGGAATTTTGGCTGGCGGATGGTCGTCAGCGGCACGCGAAAATGTTCGCTGGTCAAAATATTGCCGAAGCCGACTATCGAAATGTCTTCGGGAATTTTCAGACCCTGCGCGAGCAATGTGTCCGCACAGCCGATGGCCACGAGATCGTTGGTTGCTTGAACAGCGGTGGCGTCGCACGATTCATTCAGCATTTGCAGAGCGGCTTTCGCGCCGTCTTCAATCGTGCTACCGGCTTGGAAGACGAGCTTTTCGTCCACGTCCAGACCTGCTTCGCGCAGCGCGCGGCGATAACCTTCAAAACGTTCGTGCGCCCACGGCGCAGCCATTGGACCGGTAAGATAGGCGATGCGTTTGTGGCCGAGCTTTAACAAATGTTGCGTGGCAATGTAGCTGGCGATCAGTTCTTCGATTTCGATGCTTGGGAATGTTTTGCAGAACAGTGCGGGCGGGCCAAGTAAAACGGTCGGCGTGCGGCGCGCAATGAGTTCGTTGTAAATCCGCGCTTCGGGTTCCATACGATATACGGGTGAAATGAAAAGTCCGTCCGCTCGACGCGATAGCAGGCGGCGGATGCAAATTTCCTCGCGCTCAATTATGTTGAACGTCTGCGCGAGTAAAACGTTGTAGCCGAGTTCGTGTGCGCGTTCCTCAATGGCATAAACAATTCTCGCAAAAACTGGATTTGTGATGGAAGGAATGACGAGACCAAAAAGTTTGGTCGTCTTGTTTCGCAGTCCCTGTGCGGTTGAGTCCGGCACATAACCCATTTGTTGCGCGAGCAGTTTGATGCGCGACTTCGTCGCTGCCGAGACGTCCGGCTCGTCGCGCAGAGCCTTCGAGACGGTCATCACTGAAACGCCGATGCGCTGTGCAATGTCTTTGAGGCGAACCATGTTTTACAAAGCTGCGCCGCGCCAGTGCAACTTGCGGCGAAGGGCTTCCAAAAATGAACTGTCCGCAAGATGCATCAGGCGGATGGCGCGCTTGCTGCGGCGAATCGTGACCTCGTCGCCCGCGTCCAGTTCGGTGATGGTTTGTCCGTCCACACTCAAAATGGTTGCCGGTGCGGGATTGGTGGCTTTGATCCGAATGGCCGAAGCCAGCGGCAAGATCAGCGAACGGTTGGACAGCGCGTGCGGGCAAATCGGCGTCAGCGCGAAAACCTCGGCAGTAGGAAAAATAACCGGGCCGCCGGCGGCGAGCGAATAAGCGGTCGAGCCGGTCGGCGAACTGACAATCAAACCATCGCAGCGATAATGCGTGACCAGTTCGCCGTCCGCGCTCACGTCCAGGCCGATGAGCCGCGACACCGCGCCGCGGCTGACGACGATGTCGTTGAGTGCGGTTTTGTTGATTGGCTTTCCGTTGCAATTTCCGCTGACTTCGATGAGCGCGCGCGATTCATATTTGAAATTCCCATTCCAGATGTGATTCAGCGCACGCGCCAGTTCGCTGGAAGGCACGGCAGTAAGAAAACCAAGGCTGCCGATGTTGATGCCAAGTATAGGTGTATTGCAACCGGCGATGTTGCGGGCGACATGCAACATTGTGCCGTCGCCGCCAAAGACGAGCAGCAAATCCGTTTCGCGCGCGAGTGCCGCCGTGTCGGCATTCGTCAATACTTCGCGGCCGGCGCGCTCAATCAGCCGTGTGGCTTTGCGAAGGGTATCGGCGCAGGAAACTTTTTCCGAGTTTCCAATCAATCCAACACGTTTGATTTTATCAGCGTCTTTTTTCAATCAGCACTAAAAATTCTTTATTGCCGGCGGGGCCGAGCAGGGGAGATTCAACCACATCGTGCCAGCAAAGGCCAGCCTGTGCGGAAACAAATTCGCGTAATTCTTCCAGAACCCGCTCGTGAATGGAAGTGTCGCGAATCACCCCGCGGGCTTTATCAACTTCAATTTTACCCGCTTCAAATTGCGGTTTGATGAGCGCAATGATTTTGCCATCGGATTTCAACAACGGAAAAATGGCGGGCAAAATTTTTTGCAGCGAAATGAATGAGCAATCAATCACGGCCAAATCTACCGGGAAAAATGGCGGGGGAAATTGCGCGGCGGTTAAATGCCGCGCGTTGATTTTTTCCATGACCACAACGCGTTTGTCGCGGCGAAGTTTCCATGCCAGCTGACCTTGCCCGACGTCAATCGCAAAAACTTTTGCGATGCCGTGTTGCAACAAACAATCGGTAAAGCCGCCAGTGGACGCACCGACGTCTAGCGCGACAAGACCACTGATATTCAATTCAAAATGTGTCAACGCGTGTTCGAGTTTGTGACCGCCGCGGCTGACATATTTTTCAGCCGTATCCAGCGCGAGTTCGTCGTCAGGTTTGACCGGATCGCTGGATTTGCGGGCGAGTTGAGCGTTGACGCGGACTTGTCCGGCAAGAATGGCGCGCTTCGCCTTTTCGCGGCTTTCGCAAAGCCCGCGTTCAACCAGCGCTTGATCGAGTCGGAGCATGACGAGGTAAAGGCCGAATCAATCTACTATTGATTAAGAAATTCTTTTTCGTATCGGCGGCGTAAATAACGGAAAATACAAAAGAAAAACGTTGCCGGAATAAAAGCTCCTATTGCTCCACCTACCGCGAAAGATAAAAATATAAAACAACATGGTGCAATATCCATGAAACTATGAATTCCTCCATTTGATATTGCCGAATAAACAACGACAGCTCCTGCAAAAATTACACAAATAACCCACGTCCAAAAAGCCATTTTAAGGCAAATCTGTTTATCATGCCGCAATGTTTTTTGGTATAGCCTATCCTGAAATGAACGAAATGATCTCATAATATTCAATTTTTAGCTTAAGCCGCCGTTGCTGAAATGTCCAGCATCCGCTCAATCGGCAACCGCGCGCGCTTCAAAATTTCTTCCGGCAATTCGATTCGCGGCGACAATTTTTTCATGCAGTCGCGGACTTTTTCAAGTGTATTCATCTTCATGAATTTGCACTCGCTGCAACGGCAGCTATCCGTTGGCGCGCGCATCGCGTCGAAAACCGGCGCACAAATGAATTCCTTGTTCGGACATTCTTGCTGCATTCGATGAATGATTCCCGATTCCGTGACAATGATGAATTTTTCCGCTGGATCATTTTTACAGAACAAAATCATTTTCTCCGTCGAGCAAACCGCGTCCGCCAGATCGCGCACCTCGCGCAGACTTTCCGGGTGAACGACAATTTTTGCGTCGGGAAATACTTGCTTCAGTTTTAGGAT
>JBEKZT010000060.1:0-10000 GCA_049509595.1 Verrucomicrobiota bacterium | reverse complement strand
CCGGAACCAGCGGCAACGGCAACGGCGGCACTGGCGGCAGCGGCGGCATTGGCGCTGGCGGCGGTGGCGGTGGTGGCTACTCCGGTAATGGCAGCAACGGCAACGGCATTGGCGGCGTCAGCTTCCTCAATGGCGGCAACGTCGTCGGCGACGGCGGCTACGGTGGTGGCGGTGGTGCCAGCAACGGCGGTGGCGGCGGTGGCGGCTATAGTGGCGGCGGTGGCGGCGGTGGCGGCGGTGGCAATGGCGGCGGTTCCATCATTGACTCGTCTTCAATAACGAATCTCGCCGAGGTTTCCGGCATTGCCAGCCCAGACGATTCACCCAATGGCGAAATTATTATTACCGCAGTTTCCCCGACACCACCCGCGCTGGGCATCAGCACCTACAGCGGTCAGCCTGCGGTGTTTTTCCCCACCGCCACCGGCACGAATTTTGTGCTGCAAATGACCACCAATCTAACTCCTCCAGTTAATTGGGTGACAGTCAGCAATGGTGTGCCCATCAGCGGCATCATCATCACCAATCCGCCCGCAGCCGCCTTCTTCCGGTTGGCCAATCCCTAAACCGCTGGAAATAATTCATCTGACACCGGAAACTAAACGTGGCCCGTCAGACGGATACGGTTTATTGTCAGGTCAATTCTATGCTGAAGTGGATTTTGCAGACGGTAGTTATTTAGGCGAACTGACTCCAGTGCCAGAGCCATCTAGTGCTAAATTGATTTTCTGCGGCGTTGGGTGTTTTGCTCTTTTGCATCGTCTAAAGTCTCGCAACCATCTTATCAAAATTTGTTCACCAAATTACGGCAAGCGCTAGAATTTGGGCTTGGCTCGCGCTCAAATCACTTTTACTTTTCTGTCATGCGACCTTTATGGGCGCTGGTCATTTATTTTGTCGCGGTTTTTTTGGGCGGCGCTTTGCTGGCGCCGTGGCTTTATGAACTTGCCCGTCTATCTCCAAATCTGGCAACGACGCCGTTTCATCGCTTCGTTGACCGTTCGTTTTTAATCATCGCGCTCGCCGGACTGTGGCCGCTGCTGCGCGCGCTCGGCGCAAAATCAAGGCGCGACATTGGTTTGATCGCGCCTTATGGGCAAATGGCCAAACTATTCGGCGGTTTTTTGCTCGGTTTAATTTCTCTGGCCATCGTGGTGGGAATTGCCATTGGTTTTGGCGAACGCGCCTTCGCGCAAAATCTGACCATGCATAAAATTGTCGGAACCATTTTCAGCGCAATTGCGACAGCTATCATCGTGGCGACACTGGAAGAAATTTTATTTCGCGGCGGGATTTTCGGCGGATTGCGCCGCATTCTATACTGGCCGTTCGCGCTGGTATTTAGCAGCATGATTTACGCACTGGTTCATTTTTTGCAACACACTGAATTCACTCGCACGGTTACTTGGAACTCCGGCCTGATTTTGCTTCCGAAAATGCTGGCCGGCTTTGTGGATTTTCACGCGTTCGTTCCGGGCTTTTTTAATTTAACACTTGTCGGCGCATTGCTTGCTTTCGCTTATCAGCGCACGGGTAATTTATATTTTTCCATCGGCCTGCACATAGGCTGGATTTTTTGGCTTAAAATTTACAGCACATTCACTACCGACGTTCCAAACGCCGCAATATGGTTTTGGGGAACTGGAAAGCTGATTGACGGCTGGCTTGCATTTTTCGTTCTCGCGTTTACGCTTGCCATTTTCAGATTTCTGCCCGTTGGCGAAAAGCCCTCACCGTTCACGATTCGAAAATGACCACGCTCGCGACGCCCATTCAAAACTGGCTGAATGTCGGCCTTGGTTTTCTTTATCCTGAAATCTGCCAACTTTGCGGAACGGAACGTGCAACGGCTGACGAAGGATTTGTCTGCCGCCATTGCTGGACGCAAGTCCGCTTCATCCGTCCGCCGTTTTGCGAACGTTGCGGTTTGCCGTTTGAAGGCGATTTGACGACGTCCTTTGAATGCACGAATTGTCGCGAAATGGAATTATATTTCAGTGCAGCGCGTTCGGCGGTCGTTGCAAAAACCGTGGTCCTCGAAGCCATCCACCGTTTCAAATATCAACACGCTTTGTGGTTTGAAAATTTTCTGGCCGATTTACTTTTGCGCGAAGCCGTGCCTGCATTGCGCGGCCAAAATTGGGATTTGATTGTGCCCATTCCGCTTCATCCGGTCAAAAAGCGCGAACGCGAATTCAATCAAGCTGGGCGTCTGGCCGTTCATTTAAGCAAAGCAACCAAAATTGCGCTGAACGAAAAATTACTTCAACGTGTCAGATTCACAAACACCCAAACAATGCTCACTCGACAACAGCGCGCGGCAAATATGCGCGGCGCCTTCGCCGTTCGCGGCGGAAAAAAATTGGATGGCGAGCGGATTATTTTGGTGGATGACGTTTTCACAACCGGCGCGACGACCAGCGCGTGCGCGCAAACGCTTTTGGCCGCCGGAGCGGGTGATGTTTGCGTCTGGACAGTTGCGCGCGGGCTTTAGTATTATTCTACCAATCAAATGGACACCACTTCTTTCATGAAGAAATCGATTGGCGGCGTTACAACGATAGAGCCGGGTCTGACCCCGCCGCCAGCGAAAAATGGGCAGACGAGTTTTGCCAAAAAACCAAGGATCGGCGGTTCAAAATCCAAGAAGCGCGACATTCCCGAAGGACTCTGGACAAAATGCCCGAAGTGCGAAACGATGGTTTTCGATAAGGAATTGGATGAAAATCTAAAAGTCTGCCCGAAGTGCAATCATCATTTTCCCATCGGCGCGCGCGAGCGCATCCACTCGCTTGTCGAGACTTGCACATTCGAGGAGATGGACGCGGAAATGACGAGTGTAGACGTGCTGAAATTCGCCGCTTACGAAGGCAAATTGGAACGCGATAAAAAAGCGACCATGCTGAAAGACGCGGTCATCAGCGGCCTTTGCAAAATCGGCGAACATCGTGTCGCGTTGGGCGTGATGGAATTCGGTTTCATGGGCGGCTCAATGGGTTCGGTCGTCGGCGAAAAATTGACGCGCCTGATTGAACGCGGAACAGAAAAGGGATTGCCGGTCATCATCATTTCCGCCAGTGGCGGCGCACGGATGCAGGAAGGCGCGTTCAGCCTCATGCAAATGGCCAAGACCAGCGCCTCCCTCGCGTATCATGCACAACACCGCCTGCCTTACATCAGCGTTCTCACTCAATCAGATTATGGCGGCGTCATGGCCAGCTACGCGAGCCTCGGCGATTTGATTCTGGCCGAGCCGGGCGCGCTGATCGGTTTCGCCGGTCCGCGCGTCATCAAGGATACAACCCAAGCCGAACTGCCCACCGGATTTCAAACCGCCGAATTTCTTCTCGACCACGGACTCATTGACGCCATCGTTCCACGCAGGGAAATGAAAGCGCGGTTCATCGAATATCTGAATTTTATCACTGCCGGGAAAAAGGTCACTACTGCTTCGTCATAAAATTTCAACGCCTTCCGTCATACCACAAATGCGCCGCCTCGCGATTCCGCAGTATGCGTCCTCGACTGAAAATGACGCGCGCTAAAAGCCGAAGATGCTCCCATGATGAATAAAGCCTCATCTTGCGCGCGGAAGTAATCAGCGGATGACGGTGCAAAATCACGACTTTTTTATTCGTGTGGCGCGCCAGTTGCCACAGTCGCTTGCTCAATTCCAGTTCCTCTGCCGCAAATAATTCATTGTTGAAACCGCCGATTTTGCGATACGCCGCCGCCTCGCAAAAGATAAACGAACCGGCCGGCAGTTTGAAAATCCTGCTGGCGCAGTTCCAAAGTCGTGTGACCAATCCCGCAACGAAATGTTTTTCATCCAATTGAACCGTCACGCCACCGGCCAGACAATGGCTTGATTTTATCTGTTCCGCCACGTCGGTAAACAATTCCACGCTAGGATGTGAATCCGCGTCCACAAAAACCAACCAATCGCCGGTTGCAATTGACGCGCCGCGATTTCTTGCGCGTGCTATTTGATTGACTGCTTCAAATACAACTATCACACCGGCTTCGCGCGCGATTTCCGTAGTTCGGTCAGTTGAATTGTTATCACAAACAATCAATTCGCTGTTCCAGCCGCACCGTGCAAATGCTTCCATTGCCGTTTTGACCTGCCGTAATGTCTCGCCGAGTAACCGCTCTTCATTGAAAGCGGGGATGATGACCGAAATTTTCACGCAGTGCAGTCTGGACGAAGTTCAACTTCGTTTCAACCGGCGAATTTTCCGCGTGCTTTTTTATAAAAATGGTTTTAATTGTGGGCATGACCATTTGGATTATTGCTTTGATTCTGCTGGCGTCGGGCGCGGGACTGGGACTGCGGCAGGGCGCGATTCGCGCGGCGTTTTCATTCGTCGGCATCGTCGCCGCCGGATTGCTGGCTGTGCCGTTGGGGAAATTGTTCAAACCGCTGTTGCCTCATGTTGGCATTCATAGTTCGACGTTGATCTCGGTCATCGCACCGCTCGAAGGATTTGTGGTTGTATGGATTTTATTCAAGGTGGCCGGATTTCTGGTTCATCGCAAAGTTGAATTATTTTACAAATATAAAGCAGGCGATTTGCGGCAGGCATTGTGGGAACGGCTGAATCACCGCCTCGGCCTTTGCGTCGGCCTGCTGAACGGCACGGCCTGGCTCGTATTGGTTTCGTTCATCATCTTCAATTTCACGTATTGGACAGTCCAAATCGCTTCGTCTGACAATGAAACGAAAACGACGAAATTTATCAATCATTTGGGGCGTGATTTGGAAAGCACCGGTTTGGACAAGGCCGCGCACGCGATCGCACCATTGCCGGATAATTTTTATAAAATGGCCGACTTGGCCGGATTGCTTTGCCAAAATCCCGATTTAGGCGACCGGCTCGTGCGGTATCCCGCGTTCCTCTCATTAGTCGAAAGCAGCGATTTTCAGCAACTCGCGCAAGACAACACTTTTACTGATGGCTGGAGCGGACGCGCACCCATCGGCCAATTGCTGAACGACCCGCAAGTCAAAGTTATGCTCAAAAACAATGATTTGATCAAAACTGTTCTCGGCATTGTCGAAGGCAATCTGGACGACCTGCTGACTTACCTCAAAACCGGCCAGTCGCCAAAGTATGATCCGGAGAAAATTCTTGGCCGTTGGGATTTTAATGTTAATTCAACGTTGGCAATGTTGCGCATGGCACGGCCGAATATTCCATCGAACGAAATGAAGGTGATTCGTGCGCTGTGGATTCAAGGTTTCGCGTCAACAACATTTGTTGCCGGCAGCGACGGACAGGCATTTCTGAAAAATTTGCCGGATTTCAAAAGTCAGCCGTTAATGCTCGAAATTTGGAAAGGTTCGTGGGCTGCGAACGGAACGAATTACGATCTAACACTCAGCGACGATAACCTTTCCGAAACGATGGCAGCGGAAATCATCGGCGACCGGCTGACGATGACTAACAAAACGGAATCGTTCGTGTTCGACCGTGAAGATTAAAATGGTCGGGGCGGTGAGATTTGAACTCACGACCTCTTGCACCCCAAGCAAGCGCGCATACCAAGCTACGCTACGCCCCGAACCATTGAGCGCACATTCTATGCGGCGTGGGACGGGATTCAACCACCAATAATTTTAAACGCGCACCGCCGACAATCGAAGCTGACTGCCGAGTCAAAATAAATCCGCGCACGCTGGGAGGAATTGAAAACTGTCACGGAAGGTTTTGTGGCGTGCTGCGAAGAAAGAAATTTTTCGCCGCTCAAAAATCATTCCGCCAAGAAATCGTGAAATAAAAACTCAATAGACAAATCAGACGACGAGGACTATAATTTTTCGGCTTAATTATAATTGTGGCCTGATTAAAAATTAGTCAGATAACACGGCTATGAAAATGACACGTATTCCAGCAATCGTTTTTGCATTACTACTGATTGGCTATGTGCTTTTTCTGGTATGCACGGTTTTGTTACTCTCGCTCCCGCAGCGGATGGCGACTCATTTCGATATCAGCGGACAACCCAATGGTTGGATGAGCCGTTCTTCGGCGGTGGCTTTTCAGGCAGTTAGCGGTTTGATTTTACCTCTGATTATTGCCGCTCTTTTTTACACACCGAGATTTGTGCCACCGCGATGGATTAACTGCCCGCGTCGTGATTTTTGGTTTGCACCCGAACGCCGTGACGAAACTTGCATTTATCTTTTGCGGCAGGGTTTGTGGTTGGCAAGTTTGGAGGTCGGACTCCAAAGCGTGCTTTGGTATCAGCTTATTGAGAACAATAGCACGAGCATACCGCATCTTTCATCGTCGGCGTTTCTGGTCACACTCGGAGTTTTTGTTGCGGCTATGATAGCTTGGATTATGAGGCTTATCTGTCATTTTAGAAAAGCCGTCTAACTTTCGTTTCCAAATTTTCCGCAAATCACCCCGCCACTTTTTTCTTCGTGAAGATGTGCGTCGCATGGCCGTAATAAGCGTCCGCGCATTCCATCAACGTCTCGGACAACGTCGGGTGCGCGTGGATGGTCAGCGCGATGTCCTCGACGGTCGCGCCCATTTCCATCGCCAGCACGGCCTCGGCGATGAGTTCGCCCGCGCCCGCGCCTGCGATGCCCACGCCGAGCACGCGGTCGGTTTCGGGATCAACGATGATTTTCGTCACGCCGTCCGTGCGGTCGAACGTCAGCGCGCGGCCCGACGCCGTCCACGGAAATTTCGCGACTTCGTATTTCACGCCTTTTTCCTTCGCCTCGTTTTCCGTCAAGCCGCACCATGCGATTTCGGGATCGGTGAAGACGACGGCGGGAATCACGCTGTCGAACGCACTGCTTTCGCCGGTGATGACTTCGACGGCGATGCGCGCCTCCTTGTGCGCCTTGTGCGCGAGCAAGATGCCGCCCGCGATGTCGCCGATGGCGTAAATGGCCGGGTCGCTCGTCTGCTGCTGCGCGTTGATCTTCACAAAACCGCGTTCGTCGAGTTCAACCTTCGTGTTTTGCAGGCCGAGGTCCTTGCTGTTCGGCACGCGCCCGACGGAAACCAAAACGCGGTCGTAAAGTTCGGAAAATTTTTCGCCGTTGTATTCGGATTCGACTTTGATCTGTTTTCCGACGGTCGCCATTTTTGTGACTTTGGCTTTCAGGCGGATTTCTTTGAACATCTTTTTTGCGTTCGCCACGACAGGTCGCGCCAAATCCTGATCCGCTCCGGCCAAAATGTTTTCCAACGCCTCGACGAGAACAATCTTGCTGCCGAGCGCGGCGTAAACTGTGCCGAGCTCCATGCCGATGTAACCGCCGCCGACGACGAGCAGATTTTCTGGAATGTCCTCGATCTCCAGCGCCTCGGTCGAAGTCATCACGCGCGGATTGCCAAGGTCAAACGCCTTCGGCATCGCGGGAATCGAACCGACCGCGAGAATCGCCTGTTCGTATTCAATGAATTTTTGTCCCTGCTCGGTCTCGACACGCAATTTGTTCGAGCCTTCAAAATAACCGCGCCCGGCGATGACTTCCACGCCGCGCATTTTCGCGAGCGTCGCCACGCCGCCGCTCAATTTGACGATAATAGAATCCTTCCATTCGCGCAATTTCGCCACGTCCACCTTCGGCTCGGCGAACGTGATGCCGCGATGCGCCGATTCATGCGAGTTGACGATCTGATGCGTCGCGTAAAGCAGCGCTTTCGACGGAATGCAACCGCGATTCAGGCAGACGCCGCCGAGCTTTTTCTCTTTTTCGATGAGGATGACTTTTTTGCCTAAGTCCGCCGCATAAAACGCCGCCGCGTAACCGCCGGGGCCCGCGCCAACGACAACAATTTCAGTTTTGATCGAATCCATACAAATTAAATCTTCACAACTTCTTCGCCAAAATTTTCAAACGCCTTCACCAAATCCACCGCGAACCGCGCCGCGCTGCCGCCGTCAATCACGCGATGATCGTAACTCAACGCAATCGGCGTCAACACGCGCGCCTCGATTTTTCCGTCGCGCACAACCGGCTTGAGCGCGCCGCGACCAAGTCCAAGAATCGCGACTTCCGGCAAATTAACAATTGGCGTGAAATGCGCGCCGCCAATCGCGCCTTGGTTGGAAATCGTGAACGTGCCGCCTTTCATTTCGTCGGCGGAAATTTTACGGTCGCGCGCCTTCGCCGCGAGCGATTCCAATTCTTTCGCAAGTTCGAACAACGGTTTTTTGTCTACGTCGCGGATTACCGGAACCATCAAGCCTTGATCCGTGTCCACCGCGATGCCGAGATGGATATATTCCTTGATGATGATTTCGCCCACAACTTCGTCGAGGCTAGAATTAAAAATCGGATACTTCTTCAACGTCGCCGCGACCGCTTTCAAAACGAACGGCGTGAGCGTGAGCTTGACGCCTTTCTCCTCGTAAGCCGCCGCGAATTTTTTGCGAAGCTCGCCGATACGCGTGAAATCAATGTCGTCAAACTGCGTGACGCGCGCAACGGTGTTCCAGCTTTCCGCCATGCGCCGCGCGATAACTTTGCGAAGTTGCGTGACCGGCTTTTTGACAATCGGCCCCCACTGCGAGAAATCAATTTGCACCGGCGCGGGTTTCGCCGGAGCAGCGCTCGCGGAAACAGTCGCGGGTTTCGCCGCCGCTTTGACCAGACGTTGGATGTAAGCGCGCACGTCGGCAATGACGATGCGCCCGCCGGATTCGCTGCCGCGAATTTTGCCGAGATTAATGCCAAGTTCGCGCGCCATTTTGCGGATGGACGGCGACGCGGCGACATGTTCATCGGAAATTTCCTCTTCGGCTTCAGCAGATTCCTCGACGATTTCTTCGGGTTCAGGCGCAGTTTGCGCTACGACTTTTTTAGTTACCGGTTTTGGAGCAGGTGCCGCAACCGGAGCGGCAGCGGGTTGACTGCTTTCCGTTATCGTGATGAGCCGCGCGCCGACGCCGACGCGGTCGCCGGCCTTCACATGAACCTTGGAGACGACGCCCGCGCCCGTGGACGGGATTGACGCCACGGCTTTTTCATTTTCCAGTTCCAAAATCGCCTGATCCTTCGCGACCGTGTCACCTTCTTTGACGAAGATGTTGACCACGACGCCAGAATCTGCGCCTTCACCGAGTTTAGGAAGTTTTACGTCCATAAATTAACAGAGAGATAGCTTGCAGAAAAATATCCCCGCTTTCCAGAAATAATTTCAGGAAGAAGCCGCGCAAACTCTTCAAACAAGTTGCGGCTTGATTTTTTCCGGGTTGACGCCGAGGTCTTTAATTGCCTGCGCAACGACTTCGCGACCGATGAGGTTTTTTTCCGCGAGCGCGTAAAGTGTGCCGATGACGGTGGATTCCGCGTCCACTTCAAAAAATCTCCGCAGCCGCGCGCGGGTGTCGCTACGGCCGAAACCATCCGTGCCGAGCGTGAATAATCCGCCAGGAACCCACGGCGCAATCTGGTCGGGAACCGTGCGGACGTTGTCCGAAACGGCGATAAATGCGCCCTGCTCTTTCGCCAGCAAAGTTTCGACGTAATTTTTCTTCGACGCTTCCGTCGGATGCATCATGTTCCAGCGCTGGCAACGAATCGCGTCCGTTCGCAAAAGTTTGTAGCTCGTCGCGCTCCAGACATCGGCGCTGACGCCGTATTTTTCCGCGAGGATGGTTTGTGCCTTGAGCGCGGAAAGTAAAATTGTCCCGCTACCGAAGATGTGCGCCTTGATCTTTTTGTCTTCCGCGCCGGGCTTGAATCTATACAAGCCTTTCAAGATTCCATCTTCGACGCCTGCTGGCATCGGCAACTGCGCATAATTTTCGTTATAGAGCGAGAGGTAATAGAAAATTTCCTCGCCCTCGACATACATCCTTCGCAATCCATCCGCGATGATGACGGCGAGTTCAAAGGCGAACGCCGGGTCGTAAGGCAGGCACGTCGCAATCGTGCTCGCGTGCAGCAAGCTGTGGCCATCCTGATGTTGCAAGCCTTCGCCGTTGAGGGTCGTGCGGCCAGACGTTGCGCCGAGCAAAAAGCCTT
>JBEKZT010000006.1:0-20508 GCA_049509595.1 Verrucomicrobiota bacterium | reverse complement strand
ACCAATTGAATTACGCGGTGAAGAGCAGCCTGCTCTTGAGCTTTCTCGAATCGGTGCCGGAGGTGGACAGTAAATTGAAGGAGCCGAACACTACGGATGAAAAGTTTGAAGATGTGGTGCAATCGGCGCAGGACGCAACAGTCTTGGTTTTGGTTTATTGATCTATCCGCGAATTGCGCGAATTGACACGAATTTATTTTTCCTTCGCGTAGATTCGCGTAATTCGTGGATTCAAAGTCGGCGCAGGACGCGGCGGTGCTGGTTTTGGTTTATTGAGATTTACTTCACCGCCATTTTCCGCAACTCCGTCTTCAAAATCTTTCCGGTCGCATTTTTTGGCAGCGCGGACAGGATGATGATTTGTTTCGGTGACTTGTAGTCGGCCAGTTGGCTGCGGATGAATTGCAGCAGCGTTTTTTCGTCGAGCACCTGCCCTTCCGCCGCCGCGACGAACGCCACAGGCTGCTCACCGCGCCGCGCGTCCGGCACGCCAATGACCGCCGCTTCCTTCACTCCGGGAAAATGATAGATCACTTCCTCGATCTCGCGCGGATAGACGTTGATGCCGTTGACGAGCAGCATGTCTTTCTTGCGGTCGGTGATGTAATAATAGCCGTCGGCGTCGCGATAGCCGACGTCGCCGGTCAGCAGCCAGCCGTCGCGAAAAACTTTCGCCGTCTCCTCCGGCTGATTCCAATAGCCTTGCATCACGTTGCCACCACGCACGCAAATTTCGCCGGTCTCGCCAGCGCCGAGCATTTTTCCCGCCTCGTCCTGCACGCTCATTTCCACGTTCGCAATCGGAATGCCGATCGAACCGGCTTTGCGAACGCCGTGCAGCGGATTTTTGGAAACAACCGGGCTCGCCTCGCTCAAGCCGTAGCCTTCAATGAGCGGCACTTTGAATTTTTCCTCAAATTCCTTCAGCGTCTGCATCGGCAATGGCGCGGAACCGCTGATGAAAATGCGGATGGGCAGCGGCGTAGGCAGTTGCGCGCCAAGAATCATCCGGTAAAACGACGGCACGGCAGGTAGAATCGTCGCCCGGCGCGAGAAAATTTCCTGCAACATTGCACGCGGCGGGTGCAGCGACTTTACCAGCACAATTGAACCGCCAGAAGTGAATGGCAGGAAAATCCCCACCGTCATCATGTAAGTGTGAAACATTGGCAATATTACGGCGAAGCAATCATCGGGCACGGATTCCAAAACGATGCGGCAGCTATTGACGTTGTGCAGCAGATTGCCATGCGAGAGCATTGCGCCCTTCGGCTTGCCGGTCGTGCCGGAAGTATAAATGATGACGGCCAAATCATTCTCGGTGCGTGAATCGTGAATCGTGAATCGTGAATCTGACGCCGTGAGCGCGGCAAATTCTTCAATTGGGAAAAACTTGAGCGATGGCCGGGTTGCTTTAAGTTCAGCGGCGTATGCGCCCAATTCCGCGTCGGTAATCACCACGTCAATCCGGCCGTCATTCAAAATATAACTGACCTCCGCAGGCTTGAGAAAATTGTTGATCGGCACAACGACCGCGCCTGTGTGCAAGATTCCAAAAACTGAAACTGGAAACTCCGGGCAATTCTTCAGCCACACCGCCACACGGTCACCAGACTTAACATCGAATTGATTTTGCAAATACGCCGCGACCTTTTGTGATTGTGACAACAGATCCATGTAGGAAATTTCCTTTTCGCCCCAGTAGATGGCGGTTTTCTGCGCATGTTTTTGCGCGCAACTGGTAAAAGCGGTGGCGAGGTTCATGCGCCAAAATTAGTGAAGAGTGACTTTGTGGTGAAGCATAAACTCTCTGAAAGACCGATGCTCGGCGAAAAATTTCTCCTCATTTAGCTTGCATGCAAAAAGTCCAAAAAGAAAACCTATAAAAAAGGATCGTTTTCATGGACATAATTCTTGAATCAAGAGCGGATATCAAGCACCGCGCTCTTTCGCTTTCCAGTCCGCCTCCGACAGAATAAATTTATCCCGTGATTGACACCGAAGACAAGCTTGCCGCATTTTTGCCAAAGCTGCGTGCGGCCAGTTGGGTCGCTGTGGATACCGAAGCCGACAGCTTGCACGCCTATCCCGAAAAAATCTGCCTCATCCAAATCAGCACGGTTGTGGGCGACGAACTCATTGACCCGCTATCATGGATCAACATTGACCCGTTGCTCGATGCGCTTAACGCGCATGAACTCATCATGCACGGTGCGGATTACGATTTACGCCTGCTGGAAAAACATCATGAGTTCACACCCTCCGCGATTTTCGACACGATGCTCGCCGCGCGACTTTTGGGTGAACAACAATTCGGTTTGAGTGCGCTTGCCGTAAAATTTCTCGGCGTGAAGCTCGATAAAGGGCCGCAAAAAGCCGATTGGGCACAGCGTCCACTCACCGAGCGAATGGAAACTTACGCCCGCAACGACACTCACCATTTGAAACCGCTTGCCGACAGGTTAAAATCTGCGCTGGAAGCGAAAGGCCGCCTCGCGTGGCATCAGGAATTCTGCACACGGTTGATTGCGGAGTGTTCGCAGCCTCCCGTTGTGGACACGGATTCCGTCTGGCGCATCAAAGGCAGTCACACCTTGGGTCGCCCTGCCCTCGCCGTGTTGCGCGAAATTTGGCGATGGCGCGAAACCGAGGCCATTCTCGTAAATCGTCCGCCGTTTTTTATTTTGTCGCATGATAAAGTCGTGGACATCGCCGCAGCAGCCGCCGCGCATCATTCGGTGGAAAATCTTTTGCCACTGCGAATGTCACCGCGACGGCGCGACACTTTGCTTGACGCCATCAAAGTCGGACTCGCCATTCCCGTCAGTCAGCAGCCGGAAATAATCCGGCAGAAATTCCATCGCCCGAGCGAGACGGAATTCCGCCGTTTTCGTGAATTGGAAAAGCGCCGCAACACGCACGCACACAAACTTGGCATTGACCCGACGCTCATCGCCAGCAAAGCGACGCTCGGCGGCCTGTCCCGCGACTGGGATAAATTCGCGCCCGAACTGATGAACTGGCAGCGCGAATTGCTGAAATAATTTTCCCAATTACTTCACGACTTCAAACGCAAAACCTTTCAAGTATTCCGTTTCAGGGATCATCGGAATAATCGGATGGTCGGGCGATTGCGCGTAAGTTGCAACGCGACGTAAAATTTTTCGTGTGTCGAACGCGGCGGAAAGCAATGTGTCCTGAAATAATTCGGCGCTGACATGGTGCGAACAGCAAAACGTCGCCAGCGTTCCGCCAATTTTCAAAAGTTTCAGCGCGCGCAAATGAATTTCCTTGTAGCCGCGTAACGCATCGGGAACCGAAGCGCGATTGCGCGTGAATGATGGCGGGTCGAGGATGATTAAATCGAATCGCGGAATGACGCGCTCATGTGGCTTGACGGCTGTGTTCGCCTTGAGCCAGTCAAAAACGTTCACGACTTCAAACGAACATTTTTCCGCGAGACCATTTGCGGCGGCGTTTCGTTTTGAGGCTTCAATCGCGTCGGCGCTTTGGTCGAGGAAATGGACGTGCGCCGCGCCCGCGCGCACCGTGTGCAATCCGAATCCGCCGAGAAAACTGAAGCAGTCCAAAACCTGCGCGCCCTTGGCAAATTGCGAAACGGCCTGATAATTCGCCTGCTGATCCAAATACATTCCGGTTTTATGTCCGCCGATCAAATCTGTTTCAAATTTCAATCCATTCAAGTTGACAGAAATTTCGCCGGCAAATTGGCCGCACAAAATTCCGCTGGATTCCGCCAAGCCCTCAAATTTGCGCGAACCGATGTCGCTCCGTTCGAGAATCGCTCGCGGCGAAAAGATTTTTTGCAATGCGGCGACGATTTGCGATTTTCGTTTGTCCATGCCGAGCGAGGAAATCTGCACAACCAAAACGTCTTCGTATTTGTCCACGATGAGGCCGCTTAGGAAATCGCTCTCGGCATTGACGACGCGGAACGAAGTGGCATTCGGCAGATGTTTTTGGCGGACGGCGAGCGCGGCGCGGATTTGTTCCTCGAAAAATTTTTCATTTATTTCGATTCGTTCCGTTGACAGGACGCGAACGTGGATTTTTGATTTTGAATTGAAGAAGCCGGCACCAAGCAATCGCTGGCGGTGGTCTTTGACTTGAACGAGTTCGCCGTCGGCAAGTTGCTGCGTGACGCGCAGAATTTCGCCGGCATAAATCCACGGATGGCCCGCGATGATTCGGTCGGCTTCACCCGGTTTGAGAATGACAGTTGGCAATGAGTCCATAGTTTGTAAACAGTTGGCCGGAATTCCGGCGGACAATATGAAACTAGATTTCAACGATTAAAAACAGAAAGGTTCTTAAAACTCTGTTTCCTATTTTTAATAGACAAAAATATTTCTATGTTTATTTTCAAAATCGTAAGGCTAAGTATGAGTTGGCACAAATTTATTGCGGACGCAATTGGTCTAATTGTTCTTGCAGGACTGATAGCGCTTTGCGCCGCAATTATTCCTTCATCAGAAGTTACTCCTCTTTGTTTCTTCTTTGCTTATCTGGCATTGGCTGTGGTAGGTCTTTTCGTTTGGCACAACGGAAATTTTCCTGAACGCCCTTGGGCATGGTTGCTCCTTGTTTTTTTTGCAGCCTTAATCGGCATAATTAATTGGGGTATTGATATTCTGATTGGTGCTACTCAATCGGCTGATGGCATTCTGACAATCATCATTTTTCCAGCGATGATTTTTGTTGCGCTCGCTGGTGCTGCAAGAAGTTTTTATATTAACCGTAGGCGCGGTCAAACTTAACAAAGTCATTTCTGAATTGTATTTTCATTCGCCGAATTTTTGGGATGTGATATTGTCCGCGAACATTGAGCGCGGCATTTTCATTCATTTTTCTGGGCAGCGGCACGTCGCAGGGCGTGCCAGTCATCGGCAAGGAGTATCCGCCGGAATTTCTGGCGAATCCGAAAAATCACCGCACGCGGCCTTCAATTTATATTGAAACGGAAAAAATTAAAATCGTCGTGGACACGACGCCGGAATTTCGCGTGCAGTGTCTGCGCGAAAATATCCGCTGGCTCGACGCGGTGATTTTCACGCACGCGCACGCCGACCACATCATGGGTCTGGACGATTGCCGGCGCTTTTGCGATTTGCGCGGCGGCGCGCTGCCGGTTTATGCGAGTGCGGACACGATGGCGGCGTTGAAACGAACTTTCATTTACGCATTTGATGGACGGCCGATTCCGAAAGGTTATTTTCATCCCGAACCGCACGTGATTGACTCGCCGTTTCAGATCGGCGATTTGACCATCACTCCCCTGCCCTTGCCGCACGGCTCGATGACAACGAACGGTTATTTGTTCGAGCAAAATGGCAAAAAACGGCTGGTGTATTTGAGCGATTGCAAAGAAATTCCGCCGGATGCGATGGATAAAGTTCGCGACGTGGAAATCGCGGTGCTCGACGCGCTTCGGCCCAAACCGCATCCAACGCACATGAATCTCGACGAGGCGTTGACCGCCGCGCGCCGCATCAACGCGCCGCAAACCTTTTTCACGCACCTGACACACGATTACGACCACGACAAGGCGCAAGCGGAGTTGCCCGCCGGCGTTCGGCTGGCGTATGATGGATTGAAAGTGACCAGTGAAAATTAAATTTTGCAACGCTTTCGCCCGACAAAGGTCAAATGCCCGACAAATGAAATTTTTGGGAATCCAATTTGCGGTTTTTCTTTTCGCGCTCGCGCCGGTTTTTGCGCGCGCGGACGGCGACGAAGTCATCATCGTCTATAACAAAAGCGTGCCCGAGTCGAAAGCCGTCGCCGAGTATTACGCTGCCGCGCGGCAGGTTCCACGGAACCAGATTTATGGTTTTACGCTAACCACCGACGAGGAGATGTCACGCGCGGAATTCCGTGATTTATTGCAAAAACCGTTGGCGCGCTGGCTTGAACAGGACGGTTTCTGGCAATTTGGTTCGGTCACAAATGTCATGACGAACGGCGAGCAACGCGTCGAGTACCGCGTCGTTGTCTCAAAAATCCGTTATGCGGTTTTGTGTTACGGCGTGCCGTTGAAGATCGCGCCCGATCCGAATTTGCATGAAACCATTAGGAAAAGCATGCAAGTAGAATTACAACGAAACGAGGCGGCGGTGGATTCTGAACTCGCCTGGCTCCCATTGATTAAAATGAACGTGCCGTTAACAGGACCTTTGCCGAATTGGACTTATGGTGCCAGGAACGAAGCTGAGTTGAATCCGACAAATGGAATTTTACTCGTTGCGCGACTCGACGGCCCAACGCCGGAAATCGCGCGTGGCCTCGTGGACAAGGCACTCGAAGCCGAGCGCGACGGCTTGTGGGGTCGCGCTTACTTTGACCTTCGCAACATTAGCGACTCCGTTTACAAACTCGGTGACGATTGGATTCGCGGCGCGGCGGAAATTTGCCGTGAACTGGGTTTTGAAACCGTCGTGGACGAAAAACCGGAAACGTTTCCCGCCAGTTTTCCCATGAGCCAGATCGCCATTTACGAAGGCTGGTATGACGGAAACGTTTCCGGGCCGTTTACGTTGCCCAAAGTGGAATTCATGCCCGGCGCGTTTGCGTATCACCTGCATTCTTTCAGCGCTGCGACATTGCGCAGCACCACTCAAAACTGGTGCGGGCCGCTGCTGGCCAAAGGCGCGACATGCACGATGGGCTGCGTTTATGAACCTTATCTGGGGGCGACGCCGAATGTCACCGTTTTCACCGCGCGATTTCTGGCCAATGGATTCACCTTTGGCGAAGCGGCCTGGGCCGCGCAACCGGAATTGTCGTGGCAAACGACCGTCGTCGGCGACCCGCTTTATCGGCCGGCCGGGAAATCGCCTTTGGAATTACACGCCGAACTCGCACGCCGCCACAGCAAACTCATCGAATGGTCGCACTTGCGGGTGGTCAATCTGGCCATTGCACACGGCGTGCCGCTCGCCCAAGCTGCGAATTATCTCGAAAATATCTCTGCGACCACCAACAGCGCCGTGCTGACCGAAAAACTCGCCGACCTTTTCGATGAGTTGGGCAAGCCGTCGTCCACCATCAGCACTTACGAAAAAGCGCTGCAACTCAATCCGTCGCCGGAACAGCGCATTCGTATTCGATTAACACTAGGTGAAAGACTTGCGACCGCAAATCGCGGAGCCGACGCCATTGACAACTATAAAAGATTGCTTGAAGAATCGCCCGATTATCCCGGCAGAAATTCCATTGAAGATAAATTGACGGCGCTGGAAAATAAATCCGCCGCCACCGATTCGCCAGCCGGACCCTGACGCAAATTTCATGGCCATTTTCTTCGACACACACGCACACCTTGATTATCCCGATTACGAAAGTGACCTGTCGGAAGTCGTCGCGCGCGCGCAAGCCACCGGCATTTCAAAAATCATTTCCATCGGCACAAGTCTTGACAGCAGCGAACGCGCAATCCGCCTCGCTGAAAAATTTCCCGCCGTTTACGCCGTCGTCGGCTGGCATCCAACCGAAGCATCGAACGCACCGAATGATTTGCGCCCTGCCCTGCGCGAGTTTGCCAAACATCCCAAAGTCGTCGCCATCGGCGAAACCGGATTGGATTATCACCATTTGCCGAGTGAAAAACCCGAGTTCACTTCTGCTGACGACATGCGCTACAAAGAAAAACAGGCGGAAATTTTTCGGCAACAAATGGAAGTCGCTTCTCAATTCGGATTGAACTGCGTCATCCACCAGCGCACCGCGTTCGACGACACCATCGCGAAGATGAAACCGTTCATCGGCAAAACACGCGGCGTTTTCCATTGCTTCGGCGAAACCGTGGAGCGTGTGAAAAAAGTTCTTGAGATCGGTTCGCTCGTCAGTTTCACCGGCATCGTCACTTTCAAAAACGCCCAGAATGTCCGCGATTGCGTCGCCGCCGTGCCGCTGGACAAATTCATGCTAGAAACTGACTGCCCGTATCTCGCGCCCGTGCCGTATCGCGGCAAACGCTGCGAACCGGCCTACGTGAAGGAAATTTCCGAAACTGTCGCCGAAATCAAAACGTGTTCGCTCGAAGCATTGAGCGCGGTGACTTGCAAAACAGCGGAGCAATTTTTTCCAAAATTGTTTGCGAATAAAACTATGGCATGATTTCTTAAAAAACTATGACACGAAAACAAGTTCTCGATCTCTACTTCCTCGACGCACGACACAAATTGGTTGAACTCGCGGCGTTCCTCGACCGCGTGGAACGCGCGGACGGCGAGGACGATTTTCGATTGAAAACTTTTCGCGTCGCGCTCGGCGAATTGACCACCGGCAAAAAACAGAAAGCCAAAAACGTCCTGCTCGCCTTCAGCGACCCGACGACCGAACACATTGCCAAGGCCGCCGGTAAAGGCGCGGTTGGGGCATTTCCCACCACTAAATAGTTTTAACCCATGCGCTACATCGAACCACACGCCCACATGGTCAGCCGCACGACGGATGATTACGAACAAATGGCGCTCGCCGGTTGCGAGGCAGTCTGCGAACCGGCGTTCTGGGCGGGTTTTGACCGCAGTTCCGCCGCCGGATTTTTTGATTATTTTTCCCAACTCACCGAACACGAGCCAAAGCGCGCGGCGAAATTCGGTCTGAAACATTTCTGCTGGCTTTGCATCAATTCCAAGGAAGCCGAGGACGTGAAGCTCGCGGAAGAAGTCATCGCACTTGTTCCTAAATTTTTGGGTCGGCCAAATGTTCTCGGCATCGGCGAAATCGGGTTGAACAAAAATTCGCGGAATGAAATGCGCGTGCTGGAAATGCAGGTTGAACTGGCAGCCAAATTCAATCAATTGATTCTCGTCCACACGCCGCATCTTGAAGACAAGCTCAAAGGCACGCGGTTGATTCTCGACGTTTTAAAAAATGACCGGCGAATCAAGCCGGAACGCGTCATCATTGACCACGTCGAGGAACACACAGTGGAAATAGTTTTAGACGCGGGCATGTGGGCGGGCATGACGCTTTATCCTGAAACGAAATGCACGCACGCCCGCGCGATTGACATCTTGGAAACTTACGACAGCGAACGGCTCTGGCTGAACAGCGCGTGCGACTGGGGCGTGAGCGATCCGCTGGCTGTGCCGAAAACCGCGCTCGAAATGAAGCGGCGCGGGTATTTGGCCGCCGCGATTGACAAGGTGATTTTCCAAAACCCGAAAAAATTTCTAGCGCAATCCGGGAAATTTGCAATCGCTTAACCTTGCAAAATCCGCGTGGCTGAATTACGAACAGCCTCGGCCAATTTGCGTGGTTTCAAAACTTTGCCATCTCCGCCCCAGCTCAAAATCCAGCGCTCGATTTCAATGAGGCTCGAAAGTTTCAGATGCAGTTCCACGCCGCCATTTTTCAATTCATGTAACTGCTGCGAGGCGTGCCATTTCTTTTCGCGGACGTAATCGGCGGCGCGCGCGTTAAAGCGGATGACGACTTCGTATTCGCCTTCGCCAGAGTGGACACCAAAGCTGTCGCGCAGCCGTTCTTCGAGTGAAAACTTTTTCGGTCGCTCGAAAATTTTTCCCGTCGGCTTCATGGATTGGATTCGCGCGGGAACGAAGGTGCGAATGTCTTTGCGCGCGTGATCGTAGGCGAACAAAAACCATTCGCCGTTGATGTTCGCCAGATGATACGGGTCAACGAGGCGCGGCTCGTTTTTTTGCCGGCCGGGCTTGCGGTAATTCAATTCGAGCTGCCGGTGTTGCGCGACGGCCTTGGCAAGCACGTCAAAAATTTCCAAATCCAAAATCGGTTCGGCACGCATGCGGAAGGAAATGGTCTGTCCGATGTCGGCAAGGTTGAGCGAAATCGTGTCGGGCAGCGCCTGCTCCATTTTTTTGATCGCGCTCAAGAGCGGCTTCTCAAAACTTGTGCCGCGATATTGCTGAAGCGCCTTTTCCGCGACAACGAGCGCGAAAATTTCGCCTTCAGTGATTTGTATGTTCGGGAACGCGCCAACCTCTTCGGTGTAAAAATAGCCGATGCGCGCGCTGTCATATTCAATCGGCAGATTGAGCCGGTCGCGCATGAACTCGATGTCGCGGTGAATCGTCTTGGTGGCAACTTCGATTTCGCGCGCCAGCTTGCTCGCGTTGGGAAAACTGCCGGACTGAAGCGCTTGATGGATGCGCAGCATTCGCTCCAAAGGCGGACGCGAATGTAAATCGGCATTTTTCATCTGTGAATTACCGATTTGTATTTATTGTCCAACTGCGATTCGTATCAAATGCCCGGTCGCCAGCATAATCAAGCCCAGCCCAGATACGCGAACTATCATCTGCTAACACAAGTGTAACACAAATAACAAGCAAGATGGTTTTGAACGCTCCCATTGGCGCGTCCTGTTCACGGGGCAAAAGCGCGTCCGGAGCCTTGGATAGCTTTGGAAATATCAATAGAACCAACACCCCACTAAATATGATGCTATAAATAAAAATCGCCCTAGTTCCAAAATTCCAGTGATAGCATAACCACCAAGAAGCTCCACAGAAGTGGCCGAGGATAATGTAAAATATGGCAAACAAGGCTATCCTTCTTGGGATGATTGACACAATTAAGAACTGCAAAACGATGCTAATCAGTGAGTCGAGACAATAAATTTGCCAGCCTTTGCTTAAAGAATGATACCAGAATGGATTTATTTCATTTGCCGTTTCAGGATGCTGCCAATAGGTGCTGGGTTGTCCGATGAGTGTGCTGGAATTGTCTAAAAGAATGGCTCCAACCATCACCCAACGAAGGCACTTGACGGTTCTATCGGTAGTGAACTTCGGAAATAGCATAAACTATGACGACGCGCCAACTAACATCTGCCAGAACAAGCAAGCCAACAACAGCAAGTAAAATTACTTTGGCTGTTTTCATGGCGGTAGATTAATTCAGCTTCCCTTTTCCAGCTTCGCCAGAAGCTCTTCGTTGGTCTTGTGTTTTTTGAGCGCGGCGGTGAGCGTTTCCATCGCTTCGATTGGATTCAAGTCCACCATCGTGCGGCGCAATTTGCGGATGGCTTCGAGATATTTTGCCGGAAAGAGTTTTTCCTCTTTGCGTGTGCCGCTCTTGGGAATGTCAATCGCGGGAAACAAGCGGCGGTCGGAAAGTTTGCGGTCGAGGATCAACTCCATGTTGCCCGTGCCTTTGAATTCCTGAAAAATCAGTTCGTCCATGCGCGAACCGGTATCCACCAGCGCGGTGGCCAAGATCGTCAGCGAACCGCCTTCCTCGATCTTGCGCGCCGAGGCGAACATCTTGCGCGGGATTTCCAGCGCGCGCGCGTCCACGCCGCCAGTCATCGTTCGACCGCTCCCGCCGTGAACGCTGTTGTAGGCGCGGGCGATACGTGTGAGCGAATCCATCAGCACGAAAACGTCCTTGCCGGATTCGACGATGCGCCGGCAACGTTCGATCATGAAACGCGAGAGGCGGACATGCGTTTCCAAATCCATGTCGTTTGACGACGCGACGACTTCGGCTTTTACCGAGCGCTGAAAATCCGTGACTTCTTCCGGTCGTTCATCAATGAGCAGGACCATGACGTGGACTTCAGGATGGTTCGTCGTGATGGCGTTGCAGATTTGCTTGAGAATGGTGGTCTTGCCGCTGCGCGGCGGGGAAACAATCAAGCCGCGCGTGCCCTTGCCAATCGGTGTCACGAGATCAATGACGCGCGTTTCAATCAAATCGGGACTCGTCTCGAGATTAAACTTTTCAATCGGGTCAATGGTTGTGAGGTTTTCGAAACGGACGGCCTTGACGTATTCCTCAAACGGCATGTCGTTGACTTTTTCGACAGCCTTGAGTTGCGGGCTCGTGCCGCGATGCGGCGGTTGCGTCGGGCCGACAATATGGCTGCCTTCGCGCAAAAAACTGCGGCGGATGGTGTCGGGCGTGACAAAAATGTCGGTGGGCTTCGGATGAAAGTGGTTCTGCGCGGTGCGTAGAAAGCCAAAGCCTTTCTCGGAGATTTCCAAGTAGCCGGAACCGTTGTTCGACGTTTTATCGTCGGTGTTGCCTGAACTGCTCATATTTTTTGTGAGTAACGCGAAGGCCGGAATTTATCCCGAAACCAGTTTTGAATTTTTGAATCTGGGGAAGTCGTCCCGCAAAACGGGACCTCAAAACCTTCGACAGCCTTCTAACTACGAATAAAACCCACCTGGCGCAACAATTATTTTTCGCTAAATTTTTCTGACAGAAATCAAAAACTCAACCGCCAACTTCGGCTCTTGCTTCGGCGGCGAGCGGCGTGCTCAAGTAACGTTCGCCCGTCGAGCAGGCCACGGTGACGATGAGTTTGCCTTTGTTTTCGGGACGGTTGGCCACTTCAATCGCGGCAACGACATTCGCACCGGTGGAAATGCCCACCAAAATTCCCTCTTCCTTCGCCAGCCTCCGCGCCATCGCAAACGCGTCGTCATTGGAAACTTGAACGCATTCGACAATTTGCGGATTTCCGCTCGCGTCCTTCAAATGCAAATTCTGCGGTACAAATCCAGCACCCGTGCCCTGAATTTTATGCGGACCGGGTTTGACCGGCTGGCCGGAAAGTGTTTGTGAAATGACCGGTGAATCTTTCGGCTCAACAGCAATGGCTTGAAATGAAGGCTTCTTCGGTTTGATGACTTCAACACAACCCGTGATTGTTCCACCCGTGCCGACGGCAGCCACTAGAATGTCAATTTTGCCATCCGTGTCTTCCCAAAGTTCAACTGCTGTTGTCTTTTTGTGAATTTCCGGATTCGCGGGATTGTTGAACTGCTGCGGAATCCACGAGTTCGGCGTATCCTTCGCCAACGCTTCCGCACGGGCAATCGCGCCTTTCATGCCTTCCGCGCCGGGTGTCAAAACGAGTTTCGCGCCGAGCATCGCCAAAAGCGTGCGGCGTTCGAGTGACATCGTTTCGGGCATCGTCAAAATCAACTTGTAGCCTTTCGCTGCGCAAACAAACGCGAGCGCGATTCCGGTGTTGCCGCTGGTCGGCTCGATGATGACCGTGTCTTTTTTGAGAATGCCCCGTTTCTCGGCGTCCTCGATCATCGCCATGCCGATGCGGTCTTTAACGCTGCCGAGCGGATTGAAAAATTCACACTTGAGCAGGATGGTGGCAGGCGCTCCGGCAGTGACTTTGTTCAACTTAACCAGCGGCGTGCGTCCGACGGTTTCAACGATATTGTTATAGATGCGTCCCATAAAAATTTCGCGAATGTGTTTGATCTCTTGTGCTTTGCAAATCTTGCTCAAAAATAGTGTGGGAGCAAGCTTTTTTCGTCTCTCAATGTTTCGGCCTTTTTCTGGATTTGCTTTTACGATAAGACACTTTCTTTTCCGGCGCAGTTCGAAAAGAATTTGGCGCGGCCATTTCCCGCAGAACTTGCGCACGTTCATCCGTTGTCAAATAATTCATAAGCGCACGTCGAATCAGCTCGGATTTGTTCGTCATTTCAATTTTTGACCTGTGGTCAATTGCTTCCATCAATCCGCGTGGAAGAGTGAACGATGTTGAAACCGTGTTTTCAGCGGGCGCGTTCGGCATATCTTAAATAATAATAACAAAAAATACACCTTGCAACCTTTCTTGCGATTGGTATAATATATTATATCATACCTACTTCGCATGAAACGGGATAAACGGTCACACATCAAAAACGTTGCTACCAGCGTTCTGCTGCCGGTAGCCCTTCAAAAGGCGGTCGTCAAAAAAGCCAAACAGGAAGAGCGGTCTTTCAGCGCCGTCATTCGCTGCGCACTTAAAAAAGAGCTGAAATTCGAGGAAAGTCATCAATCAAAGAAATCGGGATGAAAAAAATTTATGGAGGCAATCAAATTTGATGGAACGGCACATCCTTGGCTCATTTACAAATGGCCGAAAACAAAAATCATCACGGGTTCTCAATTGATCGTCAGGCAAGGACAAGAAGTTGTTTTTTTTAAAAATGGACTTCCACTGGACACCCTGGGTCCCGGGACACACTCGCTGACGGCTAACAGTCTTCCGTTGCTTCAGCGGATTTCCAAACTACAGTCCAACAATCAACTTTCAATTGCCGCTGAAATATATTTTGTAAATAAAATTGCCCGGCTCGATCTGATATGGAGTACCAACAACCTTCTTCAGGTTTTTGAGCCGAGGTTTCAAACCATTGTTCGCATCGCAAGTTATGGCCGAATGGGAATGCACATTGACAACACCCAATTATTCCTTAGCCAAATGGGCGACATATTACCGAATGACCCGATTGAAAATTCCGATTACGTCGAAAAAAACTTGAAAGAACTTATCCTCGAAAATGTCAAAAACGGGCTGGCGAACTTCATTGTAAATCAAAAAACAGCGCTGGCTGACATCAACGGCAAAAACACTGCTTTGACCTCATTTATTCAACAGGCCGTAATCTGCAAATTCAAACGTTTCGGCATCGATGTGTTGAATTTCTCCATCGAATCCATTCGTATTTTTGAAGAAGACATTGAAAAATTGCGCGATGTTTTGCATAGCAACGCTGAATTTGAAACGCTTGGCAGTTGACTTAAAAAACATTAAGTCCCTGCCCAACCTTTCGGTCGAGTAGGGACAAATGGGGGATGGGAGTTCGCCAATCTCTCTTTCCCGAACCGACATTAGGCGCACCCTCGCGGGGCTGCCGGTTTCCCGACGCCATTCTCCACGGCAAGCGGAGTTTTCGGCCTCGTAGCAGGGCCGTCCAGCGCCTTGCGGTCGCTGAATTTCGAGTGAGGCTTTTCAGCTCGCTTCAACTGGTGGTTGCGCCACCGGCCTGCGAACCAGGTTAAGATACGCCTGCGATTTTTTCTTTCGCGTCTTCACCATTAGCATCGGGTCAGCCGCTGCTTTTGACAGCGCGTTCGCCCTTTGCCACGGGTCTCGCCTCTTCACTCTCAGGTTGCTTTTTTCTCACAGCCCAGCGGTGTCGTTTTTAACATCGCCGACGCTTGGAAGTTTTTCACGCGGCTTGCCCAGCCTGCGTGGCCTTCCCGGTTCGGACACTCATTTTGTTGCGCCTTTCAGCGTTTTTCATTTGGCGGTCTCAACTTTTTATTTTTGAACCCGCCAGAGTCGCCCGTCCGTGCTGATGCACAGTAGCAACCGTTTACCCTCTGGGTAACTGCGATTCGTTCAGGCTCGAAACCCGCCTGAACTACTTGACTCGGTTCGGAACGGTTTCTCATCGTCCCTCGCCGCCAAGTCCCTCATTCGCATTTGACACGCGCGAACGTGCCAGAGGAACTGGTGAATTCTGCCTCCGCTATCGGCCTTTCGGCCGGTTTAAGAGGAGTCTGGCCAACCAGCCTGACCCAACTTTTCCCCAGTCACCTGGGATTATCTTGGAAACGAACAGCTTCAATCTTTCGACCGCCACTGCCCGCTTCGTTCTTTCAATGAACTGTGAACATCATAACAATTTTTTAATTTCCTACAACGAATTGATATGCACAGCTTGTTCACCGAAACGCGCGTGTGAACAACCTGTGAAAAACTCAAATCAGCCTGTCAAATCAATGCGATTCTCATTTCACGAACGCGAATTATTCACAGCTTTTTCAGGCCAAAAACGGCTGCGGTGAACAAGTTTCGATTGTTAAGTTTTGGAAAAATTTCGTTCGACAGAAAAATTTTGCGCGCGCACAATTTCAAATATGTCAGACAAGCCAAATAATTTTAACGTAGAGTTTGGCAAAGTAGCGCGGACGCTTGAATACAGCGATTCAGAAGGACGAATGGTATTCACATTCGATCTCGGCTCTGGTGAAAAATCTTTGTGTCTCGAACATTACCCTGCGAGAAAGCAAATTGCACCACGTTACAAAATTGCCTTCGAGCGAACCAAAACATTTTTAGAGTCACGCGGTCATCAAGTAGAAATTTACGGTAATTTTGCCAACTCAACACGAATGCAAGCATCAGACATAACTAATTTAATTGAGCGTGAAATTACTAACCTATCGCGTCCCTTGAAATCACACTTCAATCTTCGTCAGTGTTTGATTTCTCCGAAACGTGCAGCGTTCGTGTCCCAACCAGAGAACGATACTTGGGATTTGTGGGTCGTTTTTGAGGAACAGTCAGACAAATACAAAATTGTATTCGACGAATTCAGCAAGCAATTTGGAGCGGCCTCAGGGAATTTATTTTTAGGATTTGAAGGCACATTCATTCAAACGCTCGAAGCAATTTCCAGCGTAGCCTAACTTGTAATTAAATTAGGCGACAAAATGAAACGCCACCTTCCATTCGCGCTCACAATCTTGCGGCTGCTGCTCGGCCCAATCGCCTTGATTTGCGCGCTGCCAAACAAAAAAGGCCGCCCGATCGGACGACCTTTAAATTTTACTGAAGCACAAACTCAAGCCGCTTTCTTCGGAGCGGCCTTTTTTGCTTTGACCACGGCTTTTTTGCGTTTGATGTAACTCTGCCGGCGTTTCCGTTTGATGACTTTGTTGGATTGTCTGCCCATAATTCTTTACTTTGTTCGTTGGTTGCGGTTTTGTGATGTCCACTATGAAAGTTCGCGCGCATGGATTCAACCTTTATTTCGCGCTGGCAACAGCACTCGCGCTGCTTTGCGGCTGCCAAACCGACAAGCAGGACAAAAAACCCGTTAGCGCATTGCGCGTCCACATCGAAGTCAACACGGATAACGCAAATGCGGGTGACCTGGGCACGGTGCAAACCATTTCCGTGCTGCGTTCCGATCCGGTTGCCGTCACCATCGCGCACGATCCGATTCTGACGGAAGCCAATGTCGTCGCAGCTGCAGTTATCAACGCGCCCGGCGGCTTCGCCATCGAAATTCGATTCGATGAAAACGGAACGTGGCTGCTGGAACAATATTCCGCGTCAAATCCGGGAAAACATTTTGCCATTTTTGGTCTATGGGGTGAAAAGCTGGCCAACAGCCGCTGGCTCGCCGCGCCAATCATCACCCATCGAATCGCCAATGGCTTGCTGGCATTCACGCCGGATGCTTCGCGCGAAGAAGCGGACGCGCTCGTGCTCGGCCTCAACAATGTCGCCAAAACCATGCAAGGTAAAAAATGATTTTCAGAGCCGTTCGCCGCGCAATTTTTTTTATCGCAGTTTTAGTTTTATTTTTTTGTGCCGACCTGTTTGCACAGGAACCCTTTCATTTGCCAACGGCGAATCACGCGATTTTTGAGCCGGGCAATGAATTGAAATTTTTCGCGCCGACTGCGCCGGACAAGCCATGGACCAGCGGGAGTTTCGGCTGCGTGCGCGATAATGGCCGGCAAATGCATGAGGGACTCGACATCCGCCACTTGCAGACCGATTGGCGAGGCGAGCCGACCGATCCCATCATGGCCACGGCCGACGGCACGGTAATGTATTTCAGCATGAGGCCGTCGCTGTCAAATTATGGAGATTACATCGTTATCCGCCACGTCGTTGAAGGTATTGAAGTTTATTCGCTTTACGCGCATTTGAGCGCGATTCGGTCCGGTCTTAAAATCGGCCAGCAAGTCAAAGCCGGCGAAGTCATCGCGACAATGGGGCGAACATCGAACGCGACGGCCATCGCGAAAGACCGCGCGCACGTTCATTTTGAATTGAACCTGTTCATCAACGACCGTTTTGCAGATTGGTTTCCAGCGGCTTTTCCCGATGAGCGCAATGATCACGGAATTTGGAACGGCCAGAATCTCTGCGGCATTGACCCGCGCGAAATTTTTCTGGAGGAACACTTTGAAGGCGCGAAATTCAGCCTGCTGAATTTCATTCGCGGTCAGACCGAGCTTTGCCGCGTATTGGTGCGCGCGACAAATTTTACATTTTTGAAACGATACCCGATGCTCGTCCTGCCAAACCCAACGGCACAAAAAGAAGGCGTAGCTGGTTACGAGGTCGCGTTGAATCTAAACGCCGTGCCGTTTGTGCTGATGCCGCGCGCGGCCTCGGAAATCAAAAGCAACGCAAAATTTCAACTGCTTTCAGTAAATGAAACGGAAGAAAAGGCGAATCCCTGCCGTCATCTGGTCGTCAAGCACGGTAGCCGCTGGCAATTGACGGACGATGGGTTGCGCGAATTGAAACTTTTGACGTATTAAGCGCGTCTAAATTTCAGTGGCCGTTAGCCCCATCCGGCGTATCTTGACTTTGCTGTTGCCATGTGTGTCCAGGCGGTAAATTTTTCCAAGCGGCGGTTGTCGCTTCATGACTGCGATGATGCGTTCACGCTCATCGAACTGCTGGTGGTCATCGCCATCATCGCCATTTTGGCGGCACTATTATTGCCGGTTTTGGCGCGGGCTAAAATGACGGCTCAAAGCGCCGCGTGTTTGAGTAATTTAAAACAGCTCGAAATTTGCTGTCACCTTTACTCGGGTGATTTCAACGATTATTTGCCGCCGAATAATTCCGTTACCAGCATCAGTCCGGGCACTACCAATTCCGGCACGCCGCTCGCGCAAGGGGTGTCGTGGCTCCCCGACCTTGATGCCCGCACGGAGGTCAATCCTTCCAATATTGTCAATGGCCTGCTGTTTCCCTACAATCAGCAGGTTGGCATTTATCACTGTCCAGCCGACCAATCCACGTTACAAACTTCCAATGGGCAGCCACTGCCGCAATTGCGTTGGCGAAGTTACAACATGAGCCAATCAGTGAATGGCTACCCGGAATTCAACCCTGAACTTTTTGAATTCATCCCGGCTTGGAAAAAATTTACGCAGATCCGCCAGCCGACACCAGGCGAGCTTTTTGTGTTCATTGATGAAAACGAAAATTCAATACTTGATTCCCAGTTCGGAAATCCACCGATGGGTTCTTGGAGTGATGGTTACTGGTGGGACTTGCCGGCGAACCGGCACAATCAAGGTGCAAATTTTGCATTCGCCGACGGCCACGTTGAACATTGGAAATGGAAAGTCCCAAAAATTTTCAGCGATTTCGTCCAATTAGTGCCGCCCGCAGAAATGCCGGACTACCATCGCGTCCAAAGCGCAATGAAACAATACAGCGATGACTAGCGCTTGGTTTCCCGCTCCACCCGGTTTAAATTGCGTGTGTGTTGCCTGACATCAGATCGTTGACACGCGAAGAATTGGAAACCCAATTCAAAACGTGGAATGAACCGGCATTTCGCATCACGCAATTACTGGACTGGCTTTACGCGCGCCGCGTCACAAATTGGGACGCAATGACAAATCTGCCAAAGGCATTGCGCGAAAAATTACGCGAAAAATTTTCACTGCAAACGTTGGAACTTGTTCGCACACAAGGTTCACGCGACACAACACAGAAATTTCTCTGGAAACTTGCTGACGGTCAGTTCATCGAAAGCGTTTTGATTCCGGCCAATCCCGCGCTTTACGGCGAAGCGAGCGATCGTCACACGCTTTGTGTTTCCACGCAAGTCGGTTGCGCCTACGGCTGCAAATTTTGCGCGAGCGGACTCGACGGCTGGAAACGGAATCTAAAACCGAACGAAATCGTTGAACAAGTCCTGGCGGTGGAAAGATGGAACTCCGCCGAAATCGCAAATATAAAATTAAAAAAAAATTCCGCTCCACGATTCATCGACAATCTCGTCATCATGGGCATGGGCGAACCACTGGCGAATTATGACAATTTGCTGAAGGCGTTGAAAATTTTGAACGCGTCGTGGGGTGGCGGCATTGGCGCGCGAAAAATTACCATTTCAACGAGCGGACTTGCGCCACAAATTCGCAAGCTCGCCGCCGAGCCGTTGCAATTTCGTCTCGCGGTTTCCCTGCACGGCGCGACGGACGAAGTGCGCAACAAGATCATGCCGGTGAATCGGAAGTATTCGCTCAAGGCACTCGTCAACGCATGCGAGGAATATCAGCACGAAAAAGGCCGGATGCTCACGTTTGAGTATATTTTGATTGCGGGTGTGAACGATTCGATTGAGCAAACCAAACCACTTGCGGCACTGGCTAAAAAACTTTTTGCAAAGGTGAATTTGATTCCTTACAACACAGTTGAAGGCTTATTATGGGAACGTCCGGCAGAAAAAATTTGTGAAAATTTTCTTGCCGCGCTGGAAAAACGAAAAATCGTCGTAACGTTGCGACGTGAAAAAGGCCATGACATTGATGCGGCATGCGGGCAATTGCGGTTGAAGACGGAAATGGCTCTGCGCGACTCGCCGGAAATGTTTGGTTAATTTGCCGTATCCACCTGAGAGTGGAACTTGAGCCTATAAAGCAGGATGTATGGCTCGCTTGAGACGGAATAATTTTTCGCTGCGTCGTCCCAAACAAAAACGACTTTATTCCAGGAAGGTTGATCCATGACACCGACCCTTTCATAAAATTTGCCAGCGTATTCGTTGAACCAATTAAAAATCGCAAGATCAGACTTAGGACGCACGTCCCAGGAATTTCCGTTGCCAACGAATACGAGGTATTCCGGCTTATTGGATTCGATTTCGTGCATCATCTCGTGTTGCATTTCCAAAGCATGAGGTTGCGGCTCCATTAAGGAGTAAG
>JBEKZT010000059.1:0-11020 GCA_049509595.1 Verrucomicrobiota bacterium | reverse complement strand
GGTTTGACGCCGGTGTATTACACGGATGCGGGCTTCACGCAGGTGTTCACGAATGGGGACGGTAGCACGACGGTGTATGCGAACTGGGGAGCGAACGGTTATCGGTTGCCGACGGAAGCGGAATGGGAGAAGGCGGCGCGCGGCGGGTTGAGCGGTCAACGTTTTCCATGGGGCGACACGATTAGTGAAAGCCAGGCGAATTATAATGCCAATCCTAATCCTCCCAATTCAGGCGGTTTTGCTTACGATTTGGGGCCGTATACTGGCGACAACACAAACTTCGATAGCGGCTCAGTCGGCACAAGTCCGGTGGGTTATTTTGCGCCGAACGGGTATGGCTTGAATGACATGGCGGGGAATGTTTTTGAGTGGTGTTGGGACTGGTATGCGGCAAATCCGTATCCGGCTGGCAGCCCATATTTGGGCGGCACCGATCCGCGCGGGCCGGTCGAGCCGTTGAGCAACCGTGTGCTGCGCGGCGGCTTTTGGGGCGGCTACGCCCACATCGAGCGGTGCGCCTTTCGCAGCAGCGTCAAACCGGTCGGTACCAGCTTCGACGTTGGCTTTCGTTGTGTGAGGGGGCTTTAGGTTTTGCTCATATCCATTGAAAGCTTATATTAAAAATCTGTTCTTCATGGTGGCTTGCACGGGACTGCTGACGATGCCCACCGCAGCGCAGATCATCTTCACGAACCTGCATAATTTCGCTCTCGTCGGCGACGCAGCTAATCCGACTGCCGGATTGATTTTATTAAGCAACACCCTGTATGAAACAGCGCGGAATGGCAGCGCTAAAGATTATGGCACCGTATTCAGTATTTCGTTGCCGCCGCCGCAACTTACAATAACTTCTGCTCGCGCAAATGTTATTCTAACGTGGCCGACCAATGCGATTGGTTTTACTTTGGAGTTTGCCACCAATCTTGTTCCGCCGACGGTTTGGAACACTAATTCCACGCCACCAGTCGTCATCGGCGGACAAAACACCGTGACCAATCACATCTCCGGCAAGCAGATGTTTTACCGTTTGTATCAGAGCACTACCACGCCTGACGGCATGGCGCTAGTTCCGGCGGGTGAGTTCACGATGGGAGACACGCTGGATGGCGAGGGCGATGCCATTCCGACGAATGTCTATGTGTCGGGGTTTTACATGGACACAAACCTGGTGAGTTTAAATCAATGGCAGGGGGTGTATAACTGGGCCAAGAAAAATGGATATTTCTTTGACGATGCCGGTTTGGGCAAAGGGACAAATTATCCAGTGGAGACAGTAAATTGGTATGACTGTGTGAAGTGGTGTAATGCGCGGTCGAAGCAGGCGGGGTTGACGCCGGTTTATTACACGGACACGAACTTGACGCAGGTTTATACCAATGGGGATACGGATGCGGTCTATCCGAAATGGGCGGTCAACGGCTACCGGTTGCCGACGGAAGCGGAGTGGGAGAAGGCGGCGCGGGGCGGGTTGAGCGGGCAACGGTTTCCGTGGGGTGACACGATTTCGTGGAGTCAGGCGAATTACTACGGGGATCCCAAGTCATTGGGTGGATACACCTACGACTTGTCCACGGCGCTTGATTATGATCCGGCGTTTTCTGGCGGCGATAGCGGAAATTATCCCTACACGAGTCCGGTGGGAACTTTTCCGGCGAACGGATATGACCTCAATGACATGGCAGGGAATGTATATGAGTGGTGTTGGGACTGGTATGCGGCTCCGCCATATCCGGCTGGCAGCCCATATTTGGGAGGGACTGATCCACGTGGATCGGCAACAGACGACGAAGACGATGATGGCCGGGTGTTGCGCGGCGGCGATTGGAGCTTCGTCGCCTACGACGCGCGGTGCGCCAATCGCTACTACTGCGACCCGGACAACGCCTTCGTCATTGCGTTTCGGTGTGTGAGGGGGCTTTAATTTTTGCTCTTTCGCGCTTGTGCCCGCATCGCCGCGATGGGTTGCTGAATGGTGGGGCGAGACTTACTTGGCAAGCCGTCGGGAAAAATTGTTGGGAGTTTTCACCTCGCGAGGACACTCGCCCAACCAATGGAGATTCAACGCGCAAAACTTTCCGCCATCGCCACGGCCCTGCGCATGGCCATGGATTTGTTGACAGTCTCCTGAAATTCACCTTCGGGCGTGGAGTCGTTTACCCAGCCGCCGCCGGCCTGCACGTAAGCGTTGCCGTCCTTGATGAGCGCGGTGCGGATGGTGATGCACGTGTCCAGATTTCCGTTGAAGGAAAAATAGCCGACGCAGCCCGCGTAAGGCCCGCGCGCAGTCTGTTCAAGTTTGGAAATGATTTGCATGGCGCGGATTTTTGGCGCGCCGCTGACCGTGCCCGCCGGAAACGTCGCGCGCAGCAAATCGTAAGGCGTTTTGTCAGCGGACAATTTTCCTTCGACCTGCGTAACGATGTGCATGACGTGGCTGTATCGCTCGATGATCATCAGTTCCTTGACCTGCACTGAACCGAAATCGCAGACGCGCCCGATGTCGTTGCGCGCGAGGTCCACGAGCATGACGTGCTCGGCGCGTTCCTTCGGATCGGCGAGCAATTCCTTTTCGAGCGCGGAATCTTCCGCTTCATTTTTTCCGCGACGACGCGTTCCGGCAATCGGACGAATCTCCACTTTGCCTTCTTCACAACGGACATGGATTTCCGGCGACGCGCCGACGAGTGAAAAGCCGTCGAGTTCCAGCAAAAACATATACGGCGACGGATTAATGCTGCGCGCGGCACGGTAAATGTCCAGCGGCGACGCCTTGACCGCCGCGGAAAACCGCTGCGAGCCGACGACTTGAATGACGTCACCGGCGGTGATGTATTTCTTGGACGCCTCAACGTTCGCAAAAAATTTTTCCTTCGTCTGGTTGGAATCAAATTCGACGGCAGGAAATTCATTGGTCACGGCGACGGCGGTATGTTCGCTCGGTTGTTCAAGCAGGGAAATGATGCGTTCAATTTCGCTCGTCGCATTTTCATAGGCTTCCGCCGGACTTTCCTCATCGTCTAAAATCGAGTTGACAAGAATCGTGATCGTCTGTGCGACACGGTCGAAAATCAGAAGCTGGTCGGCGATGAGAAAATACATCACGGGTGTTTTTAATTCGTCATGCGGCGGACGCGGCACAACGGGTTCGACATCGTGAATGAATTCATACCCGATGAACCCGACGGCACCGCCGGTGAATCGCGGCGAATTTGGAACCAAAACGGCGCGAAATTTTTTCATCACGCGCTCGACGACTTCGAGTCCATCTTTCACGTCCTTGCCGACGATAAAACTTTCCGTGACACGACCATTCTCAAACATCTGGACGTGCTGGCCTTCCTGCCGAATGACCGCGCGCGGATTACAACCGACGAAGGAATAGCGACCGATGTGTTCGCCGCCCTCGACAGATTCAAAGAGGAACGATTCGCCCTGCCCGCGAATTTTTCGATAGGCGGAAAGCGGCGTTTCAAAATCAGCAAGAATACGGCGCGTAACGGGAATCAGATTTCCGTGCGCGGCCAGTTTCAAAAATTCATCGGGCGTTGGCGAATACATACGGCCAACAGCTTAGACGATTTGGTCAGGCGGGCGCGAGCAAGTTTCGACGACGAAAACCCGGCCATTGGCGGATTGATTTTGCTTTGCCTGCCGTTGCGCCTCGCGTTTGGCGGCGCGATGAATCCGCCAGATCGCCAGCAGCGTGTAAAATGCCACCGCGACGGCGTAAGCGACCATCCCCATGCCAATGGCAAAGGGCACAAGACGCATCTTGCTGAAGATCATCAGCGCCACGCCAAGTCCCGCAGTCAGCAGTGTGTTGCCCGCGAGGCAAAACAGATAAAGCGTGATGCGCGTTTCCTGGATGCGTTGAACGTGCCATTCGCGATAAATTTCCTCGCCGAGCGACCGCATGAGCCACGCGGATTGAAAATTGCGTGAGGCCACGAGCACGCTGGCCGTGGCGACGACAATCGCCGACAGCGGCCACATTGCCAAAACAACGACGATTACAATGTTGATAAACACGCCCCATCTCCAACCGAGTTTTTTCGCAAGCGGATTTCCCTCAAGCACAAGGTTTGGCGTGGCGATCCAAGTGCTGAGAAAATCCATGCCGCGGGAAAATGCCAGCAGCGCAAGCAGCAAAAAATATTCGTGGCTCCCGAATGAAGCAGAGGCGTCCATTATTTCTTTCCGTAAATTTGTTCCGGCGTTTCGAGCTGCGGCTCGGTGAACTTCAAAAATTCTACAGGCGTCGGCGAATACATGAAACCATTTTTAGCCGAAGCGCGGAGAAAACAAAAGCAGGAAGCTAGATGCTCTAGTTATTTGTCCCATGGATTGTAGTTTAAAACGGCAAGACATTCATCGAATGATTTCGAGGTGGATTCAATCTCGGTGATTGAAACCGGGCGTTTATGCAAAATGGATTGTTCTCTCTGTCTATATTCTTTCCAACTACTGTAGATTGGAGAATTCGTGTCGATAAGGTCGTTTGCAAAATCAGACCCCACTTGCACACATGCTCCAAGATCTCCATCAATCCATACCTCTGGCTTCTCGGGATTCTGTCTGCAAAATCCTACGAGACGACTCCAATATCGCGCCAGATGATAAAAGTGGAACTTAATTGGGTCAGTTGGAGTGACACCGCCGCGATCTGCAAACATTTGTTTGTATTTCGGAATCATCGATGCCGTTCGTTCGGCGAGCATTGTCATTCGGTTAACAGTATTTCGGTTGAAATTTTACAACATTTATTCTTTAACTTTTCTTTTTTTGTAAATTTCCTCCGGCGTTTGCAATTGCGGCTCGGTGATCTTGAAACCGCCATTTTCGACCGAGCGGAAAAAGCACGATTGATAACCTTCGTGGCACGCCGCGCCGGTCTGCTCAACCTGAATAAGCAACACGTCACCATCGCAATCAAACGCAATATCCTTGACCAGTTGCACATGGCCGCTGGTTTCGCCTTTCATCCAGAATTTCTGGCGCGAGCGGCTCCAGAAATACGTCTTGCCAGTCGCGACGGTTTTTTCGAGTGACGCGCGGTTCATCCACGCGAACATCAGCACGCGCCCGGTCTTGTGTTCCTGCACGATGGCGGGAATCAAACCGTTCGTGTCAAATTTCAATTGGTCGTAAAAGCTCATGCGACGGTGAATTTACCACCAAGACACAAAGGCACAAAGTTGAATTTCACGGCGCGTTGGTCGAAGGCGTTTGCGGCAGCAAACGCAGAAACGGCGGCGGCATCTGCATCTGAAGCGGTTCGGGCGGACTTGGCGGGACGTTCGTCAAGACAGGAGCAATGTTTGTGGAAAAGGGCGGCGGATTTGTCAACGCGGGAACTTCGTTGGCAAGAACCGGCGGCGGATTTGTCGGCACGGTTGAAATGTTGGTGGAAATTTCCACTTTGTTTGCCGAGACAGTTGCGACGTTCGTAGTGACGACCGTGCCATTGGTCGGCAAATCGGCAATGATATTTGAAGCGGCCGCCGCCATGTCCTGCGCAATGAGAACGTTTGTGGAAACCGGCGGTGGATTTACCGGCGCAGGCGATTCGTTGGTCGTCGCAGAAAGAGAATTTGTGGCAATAACAGCATTTACCGACGAAACAGATTCATTTATTAAAATTGGAACGGCATTTGTTTCTTCAACGACGGCGTTTGCAGAAATTCCCGCCGAAGGATTTGCCGGCACGGCAACGACGGGATTGGTCGCCGCGTTTTCCCGTTCGGCGAGATTGCGTTCGAGACGGACTTTAAGATTAGCATACATCGAATTGGTCACGGCATCGAGTTGTGTGCGCGCTTCGTCGAAACGACCGGCGGCGATTTTGATTCGCGCCAGATGGATGTAAACACCTTCGCGCTCGATGTCGTCGTGGGCAATGTTTAATGCATTCGTCCAAGCTTCCAGTGCGTCGTTGGTGCGCAACGGGCGGATGCCGTAGTAACTTTGCGCGTAATCCGTCGCGAGTGGAAAATTATCCGGGTCGAGCTGAACCGCTTTTCGGTAAAGTTCCAACGCCTTGTTAAAGACCTGCTGTTCGTTAATGCCGTAAAATTCCCGCGCGTCCTTGCGAAAAAGATAAACGGTCGTGGCGAGATTCTCGTAATAAACCGGCTCGGACGGGTTCAACTTTAGAGCCTCGGCGTAATATGCAAACGCATTGGTAACCGGCCCGTGTTCACCGAAATAATTCGCCAGATTGTTCCATGCCGCTGGATTTTTGGGGTCGAGCTGGCGGGCGCTTTCATATTGGAGCATCGCCTCATCTTCTTCGCCGATGTCGTTCAGAAAACTGCCGTAAGCCAGATACCCACGAGCATTGGTCGGGTAACGGCGCAGAAAATCTTCGTAATTTTTGCGAACAGAATCGAACCGCGCGAAGATACTTTTATTTAATTCATCCCTCGATTCCCCCGCGCCCTGCGCGGCAAAGGAGTTGTTGTCACGGATCCATTTGTCCACTTCAGCCTGCGCCGCGTCGTCGTCGGTCATCAATTTCTGCAATTCCTGCTCTGCCGGGTCGCTTGGATTAACTATCGCAACCGAAACACCGATGTTTTGCTGAATCAAATTACTGACGGCCAGCGGCTGGTTGGTAGCCACCAGCGCGCCGACAAGTCCGATGATGAATTCGTTCACTCGCGCAACGTATCACGCCCATGCAGACACGTCTTTATAGATTTTCCATGAATACTGGAGCCAATGTGCCTGATTTCATTGGGAAATCAAGCCTATCGGTTATAACCAAACTATATCTTTTTTAACTGCTTTGGTGTCTGTTCTACTGAATTTTCTTGTTTCGGGAATGAATCTCATCTTTTTATTGTGGTCTTACCTGCGCCGGTGAAAGAGTTGACGATCAGCTTCCCTAGATAGATGCTTTTGCCGTTAGAATTATGAAGGTAAATTTTTGGAGTTCACTCATGCCACGGAAGCGCAAAGTCGCGTTTTGGATTCTTGGGCTTTTGCTTTTCTACACGGTCTTGGGCTTTCTGGTTTTGCCGCCGATTGTGCGCGCCGTAGCCGTCAAACAATTGTCCAGCAAACTCGACCGCGAAGTTTCGATTAAAAAAATAAAAATCAATCCGTTCGCGTTCTCCACGACCATTCGCGGCCTGCTCATCAAGGACAAAGACGGCAAACCATTTGTTTCGTGGGATGAAGTTTACGTGAATTTCCAACTTTCGTCGTTTTTCGGTAAGGCGTGGGTGTTCAAGGAAATCAGCACGACAAAACCGTTTGTCCGCGCGCAAATGAACAAGGATGGCACGTTCAATTTCTCCGACCTCATCGCAAAATTTTCGACAAACGCTCCAAGCATCGCGCCGAAGCAGCCGTCGAAGCCGTTCGTGCTGCACATCGGAAGGCTGCACATCGCGGGCGCGGCAGCTTCGCTCACCGATTTAACGCCGCGCACACCGTTTACGCGCCTCATCGGCCCGCTGGACGTGACTCTCGAAAATTTCCGCACTGATCCTGACAATAAAAATCCGTATTCATTCGCAGGCACTACTGACGCAGGCGAAACGTTTTCGTGGAGCGGATATTTTTACCTTGATCCCCTGCGTTCACAAGGCACGCTCACGCTCAACGACATCGCGCTGAACAAATATGCACCGCTCTATCAGGATCTCGTGCGTTTTGAAATCCGCAGTGGCGAAATCGGTCTGCACGCGGATTACCGTTTTGAATTAAGCGCATCCAATCGCGTCGCTGCCGTCACGAATACTGCGTTCGCACTGCGGAATTTCAAGCTCGGCGAACCTGGCAACAGCAACAACATCGTCGAGCTTTTTCATTTTGCCGTGACCGGCGCGAGCGTGGATCTTCAATCTCGGCAGGCCGAAGTGGATTCCGTGGCCGCGTCCGGCGGTAAACTTTTTTTGCAACGCGGGAAGGATGATTCCATCAACGTCGTAGAACTTTCCAAGCCCGCCGAAGACTTGACCAACGCACCCGGCGGAATTTTATTTCTCCTGCGCTCGGTCACCAACGCTGTCGCCCTGTTGCTCAATAGTACGAACCAATGGAGCGGAACGATCCACAACGTAAATTTCACCAACTGCGCGCTGCACCTCGAAGACCTTGTCAATTCGCGCCCTGCAAAACTTGATCTCGAAGACATCACGCTCTCGGCCAAAAATATTTCCAATATTCCCACCACTAACCTCACCGCCGCACTGTCGCTGCTCTGGAACACCAACGGCACGATCAACACTGAAGTCGCCGCCTCATTTGCGCCGCCGACAGCTGACATCAATCTCGCGCTCACCAATCTTGATCTCGACACGCTCGATCCTTATCTCGAACCGAAACTGAGTCTGCTCGTTCTCGACAGCAAACTCGGACTCACCGGCCAGATTCATCTTCACACACCGAAAGACCGATTGCCCGAAGTCACTTTTCACGGCGACGCGCGGCTCGACGACCTGCACACTGCTGACGGCACGATGGGTGAGGATTTGTTGAAATGGGATTCGTTCCGAATCAATGGTATTGACGCGAACTTGAATCCGCCGATTGTTTCAATCAAAGAAATCGCCGTGGACAACGCTTACGCACGCATTGTCGTTGAAACGAATAAAACAATCAATCTGCTCACGGCGTTACATCCGGCCAGCACAAACACGATTGCGGAAACCAATGCGTCCGTTATTGCGAAAAATTCCACAATAACCAACACGGCGAGTTCGCTCCCGAAAATTTCCGTCGCCAGCATCGTTGTCTCGAACGCGCAAATCAATTTCACCGACCGCTCACTTGCGCCGAATGTGAATCTGGCGATTGAACAGGCAGGCGGAACGATTGATGGGATTTCTTCTGAGGAATTCCAGCACGCCGAAGTGAACCTACACGCGCTCGTGGACAACGTTGGCCCGGTCGAAATCACCGGTAAAATCAATCCTTTCAGCGGAACGCAAACGAACGATGTTAAAATTTCCGTAAAGGACGTGGATTTGACGCCGACCAGTCCATATTCCGGAAAATTTGCGGGCTATCGGATTGCGCGCGGGAAATTGAACCTCGACCTCACTTATGATTTGGTCGGGCGAAAATTGGAATCGAAAAACGTCATCACACTCGACCAATTCACGTTTGGCGAAAAAGTGGACAGCCGCGACGCCACACATTTGCCCGTGCGGCTTGCCATCGCCATTCTGAAAGACCGCGACGGCAAAATTGTCTTGGACGTGCCAGTTGAGGGCAGCATTGACGACCCAAAGTTCCGCATCGGCAAAGTCGTCACACGTGCGATTCTCAACATCCTTACGAAAGTTGCGACTTCACCCTTTTCGCTGCTCGGCGCGGTTTTTGGCGGCGGCGGCGAGGAATTGAGTTACGAGGATTTCGCGCCGGGCAGCGCCGAACTCTCGCTGACCTGCCAGCAGAAACTCGATTCGCTCGTGAAGGGACTTTACGAACGTCCCGGTCTGCAACTGGAAATTTCCGGCAGCGTTGATCCCACTTCCGACCGCGATGGTTTGCAACGTTCCACTTTGGAAAAACAGCTTCGCCTTCGCAAATGGATGTCACTGGGAAAATCCGAACGAGCCGCGACGACGCCCGACCAGATTATCCTTACGCCGGACGAGCGGACGCATTTGGTCAAAAAGTTTTACAATGAAGCCTTATCCGACGGCAGAATCACCCCCGCCTTGATTGCCGCAAACACAAATCTCGCAGCCATCGCCGCGCAAATAAAATCACCCGCGCCAAAAATTGAAAAAGGTGCGACGGTCTTGCTCAATTACTCGAAAGTTACGGCGCAAAAATCTCACGGCGTTGCAGCCACCGCGCCCTCACAATCAAAACTCGCGCCGCTGGCCGACCCGATCGAAGCTTTGCTGGTAGCGGTGATTCCAGTTTCCGACAGTGATCTCGAAACGCTTGCATCTAACCGAGCCAAAGCTGTGCGCGCTTATATTCTTCAGACGGGCAAAGTTGAAGCTGGGCGACTTTTTCTCACGGCGAACCAGACCGGCGGCATGCGTTCGGGCGGCTGTCGTGTTTATTTACAGTTCCAATAAAAGATTTCCAAGTATCACCAGACGCTTCACGCAGATAATCCAGCTAACGCAGAAATTTTACAAGAGGGAGTTCAGTTTTTGCTGCGTTGGTGGGGTTAAACCCCATAGAGGAGGACCAGCCCAAGTTATAACATTACACTAATGTTACAACCTAAAATTGAAAAAATGGTGATAGCTCGACTTTTACTGTTAGGTATCTTGCTGGTGAATTATACGGTTATGGCTCAGCCACAACAAGCGTGGCTAGACCGCTACAACGGCGGGTTTACCAACCAGACGCACTCGCCCTTGGCTATGAAACTGGATAGTTCTGGGAACATCTATGTGGCCGGTTCCTCGCAAAATGCCAGCAACCTCTACGATTATGTGGTTCTGAAATATGCCCCGAATGGTACGCAACTCATGGTCGCCCGTTACACTTCGACCAATGGAGCAAACTATAACGCCAACGGTTTTGCTCTGGATCAAAATGGGAACACGTATGTGACCGGCACGGGCGGGACGGTGAAGTTCAATGCGGACGGTACAATGGGTTGGACGGCTCCCTATGCGGGCATGGATGTGGCAGTGGACACTAACGGGAACACGTTGGTGACGGGTTTCTCAACGAATGAGTATGCGACGGTGAAATTGGACTCCAACGGGAGCAATCTGTGGTTGCGAACGTATGCGGATCAGCCACTTTACATGATTTCGCAAAAGGTGGCAGCGGACAATGCAGGTAATGTGTATGTGGCGGGCTCGGACCCGTCGACCAGTACAAATTATCAGATTTCATTGCTTATGTATGATGCGGCGGGCGACCCGATTTGGACCAACAACTGGAAGGCTTTAGGGGGCTTTAGCTATGCCAAAGGACTCATTCCCGACAATCAAGGGAACATCTATTTTGCGGGACTTGACCCGAGCGGCGGCAATCTAGCAGAAGAAATCAATGCCCTCGGGAAAAGTGATTGGAATTTCGGAGCTGCTAG
>JBEKZT010000058.1:0-10305 GCA_049509595.1 Verrucomicrobiota bacterium | reverse complement strand
CGCAAGCGTGGCAACATTCGACATAATAACGTGATTTCCGAGCAGGCAATTGTGCGCGATGTGGCAGTAGGCAAGTATATTGTTGTGCGAACCAACACGCGTAATCTCGCCGTCGCCCGTAGCGCTGTGAATCGTGACGTATTCACGAAAAACATTAGCGTCGCCGATTTCTGTCCGCGTGGTGCCCTCTTTCCATTTCAAGTCCTGTGTTTTCAATCCGATGCTCGCAAATGGAAAAATTTCGTTCCTCTGGCCAAGTTTCGTATGACCATCAATGACGACGTGCGAATGTAATTCGCAGCCATCGCCAAGCGTGACATTCTCGCCAATGACACAATACGGTCCGACTTCGCAGCCAGAACCAATTTGCGCTTTGGGATGAACGATGGCCGAGGAATGAATCATGCGTCGCGCAACATGAAGGTGACTTCGGCCTCGCTTACGATTTCTCCGCCGACTTTGCAAACACCCTTGCCTTTGCCGATTTTGCCACGTGCCTTAGTTAATTCTATTTCGATAACCAGAACATCACCCGGCATAACCGGCTTGCGCCATTTCACATCCTCGGCGGACATGAAATACGCCACTTGATTTGCCGTCTCGAGTTTTTTAAGCAACAGCACGCCCGCAACCTGTGCCATCGCTTCAAGCTGCAACACACCCGGCATGATGGGATGAGCAGGAAAATGCCCTTGAAAATAAGGCTCATTAATTGAGACATTTTTGATGCCGACAATTTTATCTCCGTCGATTTTCAAAATTCTGTCCACCATCAAAAACGGATAGCGGTGCGGGATGAATTTCATCACTTCTTCCACGTTCATCGCGCCATCTTGGTTTGCAGGAATTTCAGGTATGGCTTCGCTAGCGGATTTTTTCATCGGTGGCGTAAAGGTTTGCGCCGCGCGCAACGGCTTGTTCATTTGCATGAGAATTTGCCGGGCAAATTCGCAATTTGCCGTGTGACTGGGCTTGATCGCGATCAAATGTCCGCGAATCGGACGACCGAGCAGCGACAAATCTCCGACCATGTCGAGCATCTTGTGCCGGACAAATTCTTCCGGATAACGTAACGGCTCGGTCGTAAGCACCGCGTCGTCGCGTATCACAACGGCATTTTCCAAACTGCCGCCCTTGATGAGATTATTTTTAATGAGATGTTCAATTTCCTCGTAAAAACAAAACGTCCGCGCGTGCGACAATTCTTTGTCCCATGTCTTCGGTGTAATTTCAGTACTGTAAAATTGCGTAAAGCGAACTTTCTTGTCCGCGCTCGTGCAAGTGATCTTGAAACCAGCGTCGGGAAACAATGTCATCATCGTTTCGCCTAATTGCATTTCAATCGGCTCGGTGGGCGTGAAAACTTCGCGTTTTTCAGCTAGTGGCACGATGCCGGCGGTTTGTATAATTTTGCAAAACTCGCGTGAACTTCCGTCGGCAATCGGCGGCTCGTTCGCGTCCAATTCAATCACGGCATTATCAATTCCAAAACCGGCGAGCGCGGCAAGAACGTGTTCGACCGTGTGAACTTTTACATTTCCTTTTGCGAGTGTCGTCGAACGATTTGTCTCTGAAACATTTTCTAAGCGCGCCTCGATTTCCGGTTTGCCTTCGAGGTCAACACGGCGGAAGCGTACGCCGCCGTTGGCGGGCGCGGGTAGGATGGTCATGTTGACCCGGTTGCCGCTGTGCAGGCCGATGCCGGAAAAACTGGCCGCGCGATTGAGCGTCTGCTGATTGAACACGGACGGATTAGACAAAACGCGGGCGCGATTGGCAAGATTGCACTTATTTGTCTAATTTTGACTGCATTCGTAATCGCAAAAATTTCTCCGCGTCAGTTGGGGATAATAACTGGCGTAATTTTATTCGAAGACTCTTCCTCGGTTATATATTCCACTGGTTTTTGCGACCACCAAGTGCCATTGCTCCACAAAATTTTGTCTTTGATGATTTCACCGTGCATTCCTGTTTGGAAATTTGAATCGGGCATGGAACCACCAAACCGGGGCATTCCCATCGGCCATCCGCCTTGGAAATTGGACGCGAACAAAGTGCCATCGGCGCACAAGCCGACTCGTGCTGCAAATTTATTGTTTGGTATGACGAAAAGCGCATTGTCAGTGGCTGTGATCCAGCATGGCCGTTCTACATTGCCGCCTTCATACCAGTTGCCAATCAAAGCGCTTTCTGCTTTAGTAAGAGAAAGCTCATTTGCTTTGCCCGGTAATTCTACCACTCCCCAATTGAGAGCAGCACCATCCCGATCATTCCAAGTGCCATGCAAATTAGTGTTATCAGGAGCACAAAGCTCGACTGAATTTTCTGTGCCGCCTGCATTATCTGGTTGGCCGGATCCCCAATTGAAATAATTCGTCGGTTCACCGTTCACCCAAACAAAAATATTTGAAAAATTTCTGTGAAGACCAATCCAAAGAGTGCGATTAACACCACCATAAGCGGCAAAGGTAAAATACACCCAAGATTCGTCGTTCGTATTTTTTATTACGGCCAGCGTGCCGCCGAGACTTTCTGCTTCCGCTTCCGATATTGTCCAACTATTTGGCGAGAGCAGATAATAATCATGCCCATTGGCCGGATTTGTAATCGGGCCGGCAATGATGTCGGCGCACGCATTGGAGACGGCAGCGAACAGCATGATTGCTGCGCTGCAAACTGCGATGGTGGTTTTCATATGCTGTTAAGACAGGATACACAGTTTGACTTGGAAAATATCCTTTTGTTCAAATTGTTTGCGCAAATAAATTGTAATTCGCTCTCATTCCCGAATTGCCGCTTGCACCGCCCGTTTCCACGTTTAACCTCATTCCGTGGCCTGGTTCACTGACCGACATTTCTTCCTGCTCGCCGTGATTTTTTACGGTTTGAGTTCGGCCTACTCGGTTTTCCTCTGGCGAAGAGGTTTTCGCAAGGATGACCGCGCGAATTATTTTCTGCTGCTCGCTGCGTTCGCATTGCACACCGTCGCCATGTTTCTACGCGGTTTTAATTTCAAACAATGCCCCGTCAATAATCTTTACGAAGCCACAACCTTCATCGCGTGGACCATCGTCGCCGCGTATCTCGTCATCGGCCTGCTGCCGCGATTGCGGTTTCTCGGTGCGTTTGCATCCCATGTTCTGTTTTTTATAGGCGTCTTCGCGCTGATGCCCGCGCTCGATCCGCCGCACGCAATGCAGCCGAATTTTTCCAACGGTTTGATCAGCTTGCACGCAGCTTTAATACTTTTGGCCATCGGCGCGTTTGGGTTAAGCGCCGTGGCCGCGCTGATGTTCCTGATGGAAGAACATGATTTGAAATTTCACAAACTGCGCGCGATTTTTTCTCTGCTGCCGCCGATTCAAAGGCTTGAACGCGTGATGAACGGCCTGCTGTTTTGTGGAATGATTCTGCTCACGGCGGGATTGGCGTTTAGCCCGTTGTTGCTGAAACAAAAATACGGCGTCTATTTCAAAAACGACCCACTGCTTGATTATTCCATTTTTATCTGGCTGTTTTATTTTGTGCTGTTGGTTGCGCGCTGGAAATTCGGTCAAGGCGGACGCCGTTTCGCATGGAGCGCGGTCGGCAGCTTCGCGTTTATTCTGCTCACGTTTTGGGGATTTTTACTTTTGTCACCCATCCATCATCCATGAATGTAATCGTCATCGGCTTGAGCCACCATTCATCGCCCGTCGAATTGCGGGAACGGTTCGCCTTTGCCGAATCCAAAATTCCCGATGCGCTTAAATCACTGCGCGAATCCGGCGTCGCCGGCGAAGCCGTGATTCTTTCGACGTGCAATCGCGTGGAGATTTACGTTGCGACTTTGCGTGAACCGGCGCAGGCGTTTGCCGAATTAAAACAATTTCTCAAAACCACCCACGCTTTTGAAAATCCGCTCGGCGAGGAAATTTACACGCTCGCCGAGCCGCAGAGTTTGCATCATCTCTTTAAAGTCGCCAGCGGCCTTGATTCGATGATTCTGGGCGAAACGGAAATTCTTGGCCAAATCAAAACCGCTTATGAACTTGCTCGCAAACATCAGCACACGGGCGCAAAATTAAACAAAGTGTTCCAACGCGCATTTAATGTCGCCAAGCATATCCGAACCAACACGAGCATCCAACGTGGCAGCGTTTCCGTGTCGTCGGTTGCGGTGGAACTCGCGGAAAAAATTTTCAGCTCGCTTGCCGAGCGCGAAGTGTTGGTCATCGGCGCAGGCGAAATGAGCGAGAAGACCGCGCGCGCCTTACTCTCTCGCGGCGCAAAAAGCATCATTGTTGCCAGCCGTTCGCACGAACGCGCGCAAACGCTCGCCAAAGAATTCGGTGGACGCGCCGTGCAATTTGATGATTGGGCGGCGGAGTTTGAAAAGATTGACATCGCTATCAGCAGTACGTCCGCACCGCATCACATTTTGGACCGCGTGAAACTGGAGCCGTTAATGAAGGCGCGCAAACATCGTCCGCTGCTGCTTATTGACATCGCCGTGCCGCGCGACATCGCGCCCGAGGTGAATTTTCTGGAGAATGTCTATCTCTACAACATTGATGATCTTCAATCTATAGCGGACGACTATTTGAAACAGCGTAAGGAAGAAATCGTCCGCTGCGAGGAAATCATCGCCGGAAAAGTCGAAGCACTAATTAACAAAGACAAAAAAAGTTCTGGCAATACATCTCCAAATTTAATTATTAAAAACGCATGAAAGAGCTTTTGGCAGCAGGCTGGGCTTTGGGATTTATCAGTATGATGATCACCTTGCCAACTTTCTTTGGGTATTCACGAAAAATCACAAACATTCTTAAGTTAAAATATCCTGAAGTTTGGGTTTCTTTAGGACGACCAAGGCCGTTTAGTAATTCCATTCAAACTTCACTTACTTTTAAGGAATTCATTAAAAATCCAAACGCCTATGTTAAAGATGATGAAATTTCAGTTCTTGCGAGTAAGGTGATAATTCTAAAGAGAATTCATTTCTGCGCGTTCTTTATCACAATTGCTTGTTTCATATTGGCAATTGCCTCGAACCATCCACGAAGCCGATAAATAATATGGCTTCAGATAGACCAATCATCATCGCCACGCGCGGCAGTGCGCTCGCACTCGCACAGGCAAATTTGATTGTCGAACAATGCCGCAATAGTTTTTCACGATTGCGGTTCGAGTTAAAAATAATCAAAACAACCGGCGACAAATTGCAAAAATCATCGCTCGCTGAAGGCGGTTTGCCAAAAGGCTTATTCACGAAGGAACTCGAAGTCGCGCTGCTAAAAAATCACGCCGATCTCGCCGTTCATAGTCTCAAAGACTTGCCGACCGAAATCCCAGCCGGTTTGATTCTCGCGGCCACACCGAAACGCGCTGATGTGCGGGATGTTTTGGTTTACCGGGACGCGGAATTTTTCGCAAATCTTGCAACACAAAAATCCGATTATTGGATTCCCGGCCAGAGTTCTTTAAATGGATTCAAGCCGCACGCGAAGCTTAAAGACTTTCCCGCCAAAACTATCATTGCGACCAACAGCACGCGGCGGAAAATGCAATTGCTCGCCGCGCGACCGGATTTCAAAGTTGTTGAGATTCGCGGAAACGTGCCGACGCGACTGCAGAAGGTTGCGGAGCGCGGTGAACTGGATGCAACGGTGCTGGCGCTCGCTGGTCTGACGCGGTTGAATTTTGAAATCAAATCCGGAGGAAAACTCGTCGGCGACGCCGTGCCGGATGGTTTGCTCGCGACGGTTCTGGACTTAGACGTAATGCTGTCGTGCGTCGGGCAAGGCGCGATTGGAATTGAAATTCGTGCCAACGACGAGCGCATCGCAAAAATCTGCGAGCGGTTGAATCATTTCAACACGTTCCATTGCGTGACGGCGGAACGCGCGTTTTTGAGCGCAATGGGCGGCGGATGCCAAAGTCCGGTGGCGGCTTACGCGGAAATTGTCGGCGGCACAATTTTCATGCGCGCGGTTTCGTTCCGCGATAAACAAGTAATGCGCGGTGAAGCTAATCGTCTACCTGTAGAAGCAATTTTGTTGGGTGAGGAACTGGCAGCACGATTGAAATAAAAACGGCGCGAACTTTTGTCCGCGCCGTTTCCCCAGTTCCTCCTATGGGTTCTCAACGGTCCGTTATTTTTTCTTCGCCTTCTTGGGTGCGCCGGTCGGCACGGTCGCGATGGTTTGCAAAATCCGGCTCGCGATTTTGTAGGGATCGCCCTGCGAATTCGGACGACGGTCTTCCAAGTACCCTTTATAGCCGTTATTTACAAAGCTGTGCGGAACGCGGACAGACGCGCCGCGGTTCCCCACGCCGTAATTGAATTTGTCAATGGACTGCGTTTCGTGCAGACCGGTCAGGCGTAGATGGTTGTCCGGGCCGTAAACGGCGATGTGTTCGTTCTTGTATTTGTCGAACGCGGCCATGAGCGCTTCGAAGTATTCCTTACCGCCAACTTCGCGCATATATTTGGTCGAAAAGTTGGAGTGCATGCCGGAACCGTTCCAGTCCACGTCCTTGCCGAGCGGCTTGCAATGCCAGTTCACGTCCACGCCGTATTTTTCGCAGAGGCGCATGAGGAGGTAGCGGGCAACCCACATTTGATCGGCGGCGTTCCTGGAGCCTTTGCCGAAAATCTGGAATTCCCACTGGCCCTTGGCCACTTCGGAGTTGATGCCTTCGTGGTTAATGCCGGCGTCAAGGCAGAGGTCGAGGTGGGTATCCACAATTTCACGCGCGATGCATCCGACGTTCTTGTAGCCGACGGCGGTGTAGTATTCACCCTGCGGAGGCGGGAAGCCCCCGCCTTTCGGGAAACCGAGCGGTGCGCCGTCCTTGTAGAGAAAATATTCCTGCTCATAACCGAACCAGGCATCCGGATCGTCGAGGATGCCCGCGCGGGCATTGCTCGGGTGCGGGGTCTTGCCGTCGGGCATCATGACTTCGCACATGACGAGCGCGCCGTTTTTCTTGGTGGTGTCGGGATAGACGGCCACGGGTTTGAGCATGCAATCCGAGGTGCGGCCTTCGGCCTGCCGGGTCGAGCTGCCGTCGAAGCCCCACATCGGGAGCTGTTCGAGTTTTGGGAAACTCGCAAATTCCTTGATCTGGGTTTTGCCGCGGATGTTGGCGACGGGTTCGTAGCCGTCGAGCCAGAGATATTCTAATTTGTATTTTGCCATGTGCGTTATGGTTGTTGTTGTCTTGTGAATACAGGTAGTTCAATTCAACTGCGCATACATGTTCAATTGAACCTGTGGTTTTAATTTTTTAGCAGGGCGAGTGCCACGTCGCAAGAATTTTGCGCGTCGTTCGGATAGAATTGTTTTTAACCCCGTCAAATAAGGTTTTTTTGATGCAGCAACTTATTCACAGACAAAATCCAATTTAAATACCTCTGTCGAAATTTTGCCGTGCTGTGCAAATTGTTTCTGCGTTTGTAAAGCGACTTTTCAACGCGCGCGAGATGTGCAATCGTGAGCCTAATAGATGTTGAAAGTTAAAGATACTTTGCGCGCAACCGTCCATTTAAGTTTTGATGGGCGCGTGTTCAAAACATATCACGGCCCGAATGCGAAAGAACGATTTAAAAATGAAGTGAATGTTCTGAAATTTCTCGAATTACGCCACTGCGATTTCGTTCCGCGATTGCTCGAAGCCGACGAAAAAAAACTCCGGATTGTCACCACGAATTGTGGTGCCCGCTTAGAGCATTTGGATCAAAAACGTGCGAAGGAATTGTTTACCGAACTGGAAAAATTTGGCGTGCGCCATGATGATCCGGACATGCGCAACGTTACTTATCGGCAATCCGACGGACGCTTTTGTTTGATTGATTTTGAATTTGCGAGCATTCTTCCTGGTTTCAAGTCAACTCCGGCATGAACCAAAAACCACCTCGCAAAATTGCAACTCCATTGTCCCTGAAATGGTTCGGTTGGACAGACAAGGGCAGGATTCGACTCAATAATGAGGATTCATTTCTCGGCCTCCAATTTGACGCGTGTGAAATCCATCGTCTCGGAAAATTTGGTAAAGCCTCGACGGAAAAATGGCATTTTGCATTTGCCGTGAGTGACGGAATAGGTGGCGCGCTCGCCGGAGAATTTGCGAGCCGGATTGCTGTTGAAAAAATAACGGCGTTGCTGCCGCCCGCGTTCCAACAATCCGCCCTGGAATTAAAAGCCGGCTTCGCCGACCTGTTGATAATACTGTTCAGTCAAATTCACCGCGCCCTCGTTTACGTCGGTAACAGTTACGAAGAATGCGTGGGAATGGAAACCACTTTAAGCCTTTGCTGGTTTACCGCGAACTGGATGTATTTCGGCCACATTGGCGATAGCCGCATTTATCATTTGCCCGCAGGTAAAAATAAAATTAAACAACTCAGTGAAGATGACACGCACGTTGGCTGGCTTCTCCGCAACGGACAAATCAATGAACGCGAAGCGCGAACGCACCCGCGTCGCAACGTGCTCCAAAAAGCGCTTGGCGGCGGCAACCAATTTGTTGGCCCACAGGTGGGAGCGGTGGCATATAAAACTGGCGATATGTTTTTACTTTGCACGGATGGTCTGGTGGAAGGGCTTTATGACAATCAAATCGTTGACCTGCTACGCGAACCCAAACGTGTAAAAACAAATTTAGCGCAACTTCTGGTGGAAACCTCGGTGAAAAATTCCGGACAAGACAATACGACTACGCTGGTGATTCAAGTGGTTTGAACAAAACAAATACGGCGGGCAACTTGCGTCGCCCGCCGTGTTGTTTATGCCGATAATCTTCCGGCAACGTGGTTATTTGGCGTCGAAGTCATAGCCCACTTCGCCGTGTTCAGAGATGTCGAGGCCGGCTATTTCAACTTCTTCAGATACGCGCAGGCCGACGAGCGCTTTGGTTATGTAGGCGCATACAATTGTGCCCACAATAAACAATACCAGTGAACAACCAACCGTTTTCAACTGTTCCACGAGCTGCGGCTGAAAGATATGGTCGGTGACGGTCTTGCTCAAGTTGACCGCTAAGTTCGGGTTGGCGGCTTGACGGGCAAACATACCGGTCATGATCGCACCGCACATACCACCGATGCCGTGAACGCTCCACGCATCCAGCGAGTCATCCATGCCAAGCCAACCTTTGATTTTGTAGCAGAAGAACCACGGAATGGTGCCTGCGGCGATGCCAATCCAAAGTGCACCACTCGGTAGCACGTAACCGCAAGCCGGAGTGATGAGCACCAAGCCTGCCACTGCACCGGAGCAAAAACCCAGCACAGTGGGCTTGCCTTTGACAGCCCATTCCCACATCGGCCACACGAACGAACCTACTGCCGTGGCAATCGTCGTCGTCGTGAAGGCATTGGCAGAAATGACGTCACCCGCCACCGCGCTGCCGGAATTGAATCCATACCAGCCAACCCACAACATTGAAGCGCCTATGTATGTCAGCACTATACTGTGCGGTGGCATGGGTTCCTTCGGGAAACCAAGTCGCTTGCCTAGAATTATGCACAAAACCAAGCCTGACCAGCCAGAAGACATATGCACGACCGTCCCGCCGGCAAAGTCCAAACCTTTGATCTTGGCATCTGGATTCCAGCAGCCATTCATAATTCCGTTGACTCCCCAGACCATGTGGCCTTGGCAGTTATACACGAGCAATATCCAAAGGGTCATGAAAACTAAGATGGCTTTGATTTTCATGCGCTCAGCAATTGAACCTATAATGAGAGCCGGAGTGATGATGGCGAACATCAATTGAAACATGGCATACACGTTTTCCGACACCCAATAGGAGTAACCCGGATTCGGCGCGGAAGTGACATTTGTAAACATCCAACATACCTTTGGATTGCCCATGATGCCCGGAATCCAATCATGCCCCGCCTCTCCCGCAGTGGGGTACATGCCCCACACGTTCGCTGCTCCTACTGTGACCCCGCCGTGAGCGCCGCCAGATCCGCCGAAAATCATCCCATAACTGCAAATAATCCACAGTATGGTCGTCAAGCCAGTGATCAGGAAACATTGGGCAAGGACGGAGAGGACGTTCTTTTTGCGGACCATGCCGCCATAGAACAGTGCCAGACCCGGCAGTGTCATGAACAATACCAACGCCGTGCTAGCCAGCAGCCATGCATTGTGACCGGCTCCAGGGAAGGATACATATCTCCCCGTGCTATTTAATAAGTTGGTGTTGATGATTGATGCGCCGAGCCCAAAATTCACCGTCCAGTTGCCGTTGCTGTCAGTGTAAGGGGCGGTCGGGTCTCCGTTTTGAAAATACGCTTCGACCGATTCAAGA
>JBEKZT010000057.1:0-15411 GCA_049509595.1 Verrucomicrobiota bacterium | reverse complement strand
CGCAAATTTGGCGGCTTCGCGAGCCATTGCCCGTGTCGCCGGAAAATGAAAAATTGACGCGCCAGTTTGTGGCGCAACAAACAAGTGCGACATCTGAATGAAATTTTGGCCGCCGCCCGTAACGCTGTCGGGTGAGGAACCGATCGCTGCGGGCGGTTGGCCGTTTTTGCAATGACAAGAAGACTACAACTTGGACGCGTGCTGCCACTGACGCTGCTGGTGTGTGTAGCGTTCGCGGGCCTAGGTTACCGGCTCGTGGATTTGCAGGTCTTGCGTCATGACGAACTGACCGTGCTTGCGCAACAGAACACGCAGCGCGAATTTTTTCGTGAGCCTCGGCGTGGCGACATTCTTGACGCAGGCGGTAATTTACTCGCGACGAGCATCTTTGTGAAAACGATTTGCGCCGATCCAACTTTAATTGGCAATTATCAGGCTGAAGTCGCGCGCACCCTCGCGCCGTTGCTGCAAATGAGCGAAGGCGAGGTTTATCAAAAATTGCTGCCGCGAGTCTGGCAAAACGAAAAAGGCCAATACGTGACAAACCGTTATGTTGTTCTTCAGCACAGAGTCACGGATGAGAATTGGTCAAAAATTCAAACGGCCATGAGCCAGCTTTCATTTGGTGACGAAAACCAATTGTCAAAAACGCAGCGCGCATTTTTCCGCGATTTGCATAGTTCCGCGATTTTTACCGATCCGATTGACGACCAGTTGCGCGTGTATCCAAACGGTTCACTCGCGGCGCAAGTGCTGGGTTTTGTCGGAGAAGAAGAATTTACTGCGAACGGCGATAGTATTTTCAAAACCTCGGGCCGCGACGGCATTGAATCCGTTTTGGATTCCGAATTAAGCGGTGTTTCCGGCTGGCGCGTGACTCAGACGGATCGCCAGCAGCGCGAACTGGTTGCATTGCGTGATCAAGACGTGCAAGCACGCGACGGTTTGAACGTCGTGCTTACGATTGATTCGGCAATTCAACACATCGTTGAAACCGCGCTGGCTGATGCAATGAAAAAACACACGCCGTTGAGCATTTCTGGAATTGTCGTTCGTCCACGAACGGGAGAAATCCTGGCGATGGCAACACTGCCGAATTTTGATCCAAATAATCCGAACACAATTTCGCCGGAAACACGCAATCGCGTCATCACTGATGTCATGGAACCGGGTTCGACTTTCAAAATCGTCGTCGTTTCCGGCGCATTAAATGAGCACGTTGTCCAGTTGGCTGATTCTTTTGATTGCGAAGAAGGTCACTTTGCCTACGCGGGGCATGTTTTGCACGACCACGAACCTTTTGGTGTTTTGACGACGGAAAGCATCATCACAAAATCATCAAATATCGGCGCTGCAAAAATCGGAATCCGGCTTGGCGAAGACCACCTTTATAATTACGCTCGCGATTTTGGTTTTGGTGAACGTACTGGCATTCCGTTGCCCGGCGAAGTCAATGGAATTTTGCATCCGGTAAAAGATTGGAGCAAAGTTTCCATCGCGCAAATTCCAATGGGTCACGGTGTCGCGGTCACACAGTTGCAAATGATTATGGCCATGTGCGCCATCGCCAATGGTGGCGAACTTATGCAACCAATGCTCGTAAACCATCTTGAAGACCGCGCTGGGAATATCGTTGCACAATATTCACCGCAGCCAGAGCGGCAGGTCATCAATCCGGCCACAGCGAAATCCATGATTGAGGCGCTAAAAACTGTCGTGACACCGGATGGCACCGCGCCGGGTGCGGCGATGAAAAATTATACCGTCGCCGGCAAAACCGGAACGGCGCAAAAAGCCGGACTTGGTGGTTATCTGCCGGACAAATATATTGCGTCGTTCATCGGGTTTTTTCCGGCAGACGATCCGCAGCTTTGCATTTCGGTGGTAATGGACGAACCAAAGGAAGGTTACTATGGCGGACAGGTTTGCGGCCCGGTTTTTCGGGAAATTGCTGAACGCTGCGCGAGTTATTTGAGCATTCCGTCGGAAGAAAATTTACAGCAGCAAAAATCGCCGCTGTCTGTCGCGCTGGCGCAAACGCAATCGAATCCGTGATTGCTGAAATAAATTTACAGTGGAAAAACGTTCTTTGAAATTTGTCGCCGAAGCCTGTGACGCCGAAATCCGGCGCGGGATGGGTGAAACATTGGTAAAAAATGTTTGCACTGATTCACGGCAGGCACAGGTCGGAGATTTGTTTTTTGCAATCAAAGGCGAACATTTCGACGGCCGCGATTTTCTAAATGAAGTCGCGGCCAAAGGTGCTGCGGCGTTTGTCGTCAAACAAAAAAAAATTCCCGCGCAGTTGTCGGTAGGTGCGGTGCTTGTCGTTAAGGACACTCGCGTTGCGCTTGGAAAATTAGCCGCGGTATATCGGCGCGATTTTGAATTTCCAATTATTTGTGTTGGCGGTTCGAATGGCAAAACGACTGTAAAGGAATTGATTGCATCTGTGTTGAGCCAAAAGCTAAAAACACTTTGGAGTGAGGCGAGTTTTAACAACGACATTGGCGTGCCGCTGACGCTGTTGCGGCTGGAAAAATCGTATCAGGCCGCCGTGCTGGAAGCAGGCACGAATCATCCAGGGGAACTCGCGCCGCTCGTGAAAATGATTCAGCCGAAATACGGCGTGATTACGAATATTGGGCGTGAACATTTAGAATTTTTTGGCGACGTTGCAAACATCGCGCGTGAAGAAGGCTGGCTTGCGGAACTTTTGCCGGCGAACGGCAAACTCTTTGTCAATGGCGACAGTGATTGGACGGAACAAATTGCGAAACGAACTTGCGCAAACGTTGTTCGCGTCGGCCTTGGTGGGAAAAATAATTGGCGCGCGTTCTTGATTCGCTTGGATAAAAACGGCGTGACTTTTCGTGTAGAAGCGCCAAAAAGCGAGTTTAATGGCGAGTATCGGATTAATTTGCTAGGCCGTCATCAAGTGGTGAACGCTTTATTCGCAGTAGCGGTCAGTGAGGAACTAGGCTTGGGCCGCGCTGAAATTCAGCGCGGCCTGGCCGAATGTAAACCGCCGAAAATGCGTTTGCAATTTTGGGAAGCGGGTGGTGTACGTGTGCTTGATGACGCTTACAACGCGAATGCGGATTCGACAATCGCCGCGCTCGAAACACTTTGCGATTTACCATTGCAAGGCCGGCGCGTGGCGGTGCTGGGCGACATGGAAGAACTCGGCGCACACAGTGAAGCGGCGCACGCGGAAGTTGGAAGACGCGCGGCGGAATTGAAGATCGGTCAATTATTCGCGGTTGGGAAAATGGCCGGAGTTGTTACCAAAGCTGCGCGTGAAGGCGGATTGACGCGGGTCATTAAATTTGAAAATGTGGAAGCGGCGGTAAAGGCGATTAAAGGTTTTTTAAAATCTGGCGACGTGGTTTTGTTAAAGGCGTCGCGAGCGTCGCGTCTGGAACGCATTGCCGAGACGTTGAGGTCGGAGAAAACGTGAACAAAAACAATGTTCTATTATTTGAGCCAGTGGCTGCTCGATTGTTCGCACGGAACGGTTTGGGAAAACCGGCTTTCGTGGCTGCGGCTGTTTCGGTATATCACGGTGCGCAGCGCGGGCGCGTCGGTGACGGCGTTGATTTTGAGTTGGTGGCTTGGGCCGAAAATCATTCATTGGCTCAAGCAATTAAAATTCGGTCAGGATTATGCGGACAAGGCGGAGGAAGCCGGTGGTCTGGCGGCGCGCGTCTTGAGCAAAAAAGGAACGCCGACGATGGGCGGCATTTTGATTGTGGCGGTTCTGTTCTTTTCAACAATTTTATGGACGCAATTGGACAACAAATTAATTTTGCTAACCCTGCTGTCGGTACTCGTGCTGGCGGGCTTGGGATTTTACGACGATTACGCAAAAATTGTTCAACAGGCCAGTGGCGGCACTCCTCCGCGTGTGAAATTATTGGCACAAATCGCAGTCAGCGCGTTCATCGGCGTTTATTTGTGGCTGACACCTTCGACGACCAAACTCGTTTCGGACATCATGATGCCGTTTTGTAAATATCCGGTGGCGACAAATGTCGCGTGGATCGGCATTTTGATTGTGGTGTTCGCAATTATGGGCACGTCGAATGCAGTGAATTTGACGGACGGTCTCGACGGTCTGGCAATTGGCTGTTCGCTCATCGTGGCGTTTGTATTTTTAGTTTTCACTTATTTGGCGGGCAACATCAAAGCGGCGACGTATTTGCAAATTCCATACGTAAACGGCGCGGGCGAATTGACCGTTTTTTGCGCGGCGCTCATCGGTGCAGGTCTTGGATTTTTATGGTTCAATTGTCATCCCGCGCAGGTTTTCATGGGCGACACCGGTTCTCTCGCGCTGGGCGGCGCCTTTGGAATCATCGCGGTATTGATTCATCAGCCATTTGTGCTCGTGATTGCTGGCGGCGTGTTTGTAATGGAAGCCGTTTCGGTGATTTTACAAACTGGCTGGTTTCGATTCACGCGGAAGCGTTACGGCACGGGGCGGAGAATTTTCTTGATGGCACCGCTACATCATCACTTCGAGAAAAAAGGCTGGTACGAATCACAAGTCGTGATCCGCTTTTATATTTTGTGCGTGCTGTTTGCAGTTGTCGCGTTGGCTACTTTGAAACTGAGATGAAAATGTCACTGGCATTGAATAAAATGCGTTTTGTTTCTTGCGCGCACGTCATCGCGTTGTTACAAACATTGGTGAAGCGCGCGGCGGCTGGTGGTAAAATTTTGCATTCAGACGTTTGTCCGGTTTTTGAATATTTTCAAAATCATCAGCCTCGTGTCAGCGCGCAATGGCCCATGAACAAAATGAATTTAAACCACCGCGAAATTTTTCGAGGGAAAATTTCGTTGTGGAAAGATCAAATCAACCAAACCGACCTCGAAGAAAGGACGCAATCAGCGCCAAACCAATGAACAACTCAAACCCATTCGTCCCGCAAGGCTCTTTGCTGGAGCAAAAAAATAAAACCCGTTCGCGTATGAAGCTCGGCGTGTTTTGTGTGCTCGCCGTCAGCGTGCTCGGCTTGACGGCCATGCTCATACAAGGCTGCAAACGTGAAACTGAAACCGCGAACACGACAAAATCCTCCCGTGGCTCCGCCGGTCGAGACCAACCCACCCGTGGTTGCGCCGCCAGTGACAACAGAAGCTCCAGAAACTGCGACGACTGAGTATGTCGTTGTCAAAGGCGATACACTTGGAAAAATCGCAAGGAGAAATAGCGTGACGCTCAAGGCGCTGGAAGCGGCGAATCCCGGAGTTATTCCAACCAAATTGAAAGTCGGCCAGAAACTCGAAATTCCTACGGCAACTGGTGATGGTGCAGAGGCTGCTTCAGCTTCGGCAACCGGTGGAGAAAACGGTGAAGAAATTTACACTGTCAAATCAGGTGACACTCTGACCAAAATTGCCAGGCATTATGGCACGACCTTTAAAGCAATTGAGTCAGAAAACAATTTGTCCACGACCAAAATCAAAGTCGGACAAAAATTGAAAATTCCGAGCACGGCTACAACTTCGGCTCCGCCTGAGCCTGCTCCAGTTTCGCCGCCAATGACCGTGCCCAATTCAGTTCCGGTGCCCGTATCGAACAGCGTCCCGGCGCAGTAACGAATTGATGAAATTGCGGCTGGCATTTTTTAGGCATTGAAATGAAAGTCGCCGTCACAACTCTGGCGTTTTGCGTTGCCGCTCTGCTGGCGCTGGGGCTGGTGATGCTTTACAGTTCAAGCATGACACAAGTAGGCGCGCATTATCTGATGATGCAACTCATCTGGTGCGCCTTTGGTCTTGTGTTCTGTGTAACGGCGACCACCATTGACTATCAGCTGCTCAAAAAACTCGCATGGCCAATTTTCATCCTTGCGCTGTGTTTGCTCGTGGCCGTTCTCATACCGCAAATCGGCAGAAAAATCAACGGCGCGCGCCGCTGGTTCGATTTTCACGGCGTGCGTTTTCAACCCTCTGAATTCGCCAAGCTTGCGTTGATCATTTTGCTGGCGTGGTATGGCGAGCGTTGCCAGCGGTATATGCAAACATGGAAGCTCGGAATCGTTTTTCCTGGCGTTTTGATTGCATCAGTTCTCGGTTTAATTTTTATCGAGCCTGATCGCGGCACGACGATTTTGCTGGCCGCCGTCAGCGGCTCAATGTTGTTGCTCGCGGGCGTTCGCTGGAAATATGTTTTGCCGCCCGTCGCGCTCGCCGCTGCCGGTCTCGCGATTTCAATTTTGCATGATCCGATGCGCATGAAACGCATTTTCAGTTGGTGGAATTTGGAAGAGCACAAATCTGGCGTTGGCTATCAGGCGTATCAGGCCATGATCGCGCTCGGTTCCGGTGGCTGGACCGGCCTCGGTCTCGGTAATGGCCGCCAAAAGCTCGGCTTCGTGCCCGAACATCACACTGATTTTATTTTTTCCATCATCGGCGAGGAACTCGGTTTGGTTGCGACGCTGTTGGTCGTGCTCACGTTCGTCATTATTGTGATTTGTGGAATTTACATTGCGTGCAATGCGCGTGACCCATTCGGTTTTTTGCTCGCGGCAGGTGTCACATTTTTAATCGGTCTGCAAGCGGCGATTAACATTGGCGTTGTCACTAGTGCGTTGCCGAACAAGGGCCTGCCGTTGCCATTTATCAGTTATGGCGGCTCGAATTTGATCGCGATGCTCACATGCATCGGGATTTTGTTCAGCGTCGCGCGTCACGCTCATGCAAAGATTTCTTCCAGGTCCGCCGAGACCGGGGAATTTTCACCCGTCCACGCCGCATGACCGCTTCCGAAACAAAAACGTCCTTCGTCGCCATTGCCTGCGGCGGGACGGGCGGACATCTCTTTCCAGGACTCGCCGTCGCTGAAGAATTGAAAAAGCGTGGCTGCAATGTCGCGCTGCTCATCTCGCCGAAAGATGTGGACCAGCAGGCTGTAAAATCCGCGCAAGGCTTTGAAATTTTCAAGCTGCCCGCCGTCGGCTTGCAGAACCGGAATTATTTTTCCTTCGGCTTGAGTTTCTGGAAATCGTTTTGCGCCGCACGAAAAATTTTCAAACAGCGCAAACCCGATGCCGTTCTTGCAATGGGCGGATTCACTTCCGCGCCGCCGGTTCTGGCCGCGCGAAAATTCGGCGCGAAAACTTTTTTGCACGAATCCAACACCATTCCCGGACGCGCCAACCTTTTGCTTGCGCGCTTTGTGGACGAAGCGTTCGTCGGCTTTCCCGATGCCGTCGCAAGGTTGCGCGCCCAAAAAATTTCCGTCACAGGCACGCCTGTCCGCGCAGAATTTTCGGCCAGTCAAAATCCGGTAGGGCGAGACTCCGTCGAGCCCAAATTTAAAGACTGCCGCATCGCCCTCGGCCTCGATCTAAATCGTCCGGTGATTCTCGTCATGGGCGGCAGCCAGGGCGCGAGCGGTTTGAACGAAATGGTTTTGTCCGCGCTGCCGTTGCTCGCTGTAAAAAATTGGCAATGGCTCCATCTCACCGGCATAAACGATTTTGAAAAGGTGAAATCGGCCTACGCCGCCCGGAGTTTGAACGCCATCGTAAAACCCTTTCTCCCGGAAATGAATCTGGCGCTCGGTGCGGCGACAATGTGTGTCAGCCGTTCCGGCGCGTCGTCGCTGGCGGAAATTGCGGCAATGCGGCTGCCATCGCTGTTCGTGCCGTATCCGACGGCGGCGGATAATCATCAGTTTTTCAACGCGCTCGCCTTTGAAAAAACTGGCGCGGCAAAACTGCTGGAACAGAAGAATTCCACGCCGGAAAAAATAGCCGCTATTTTGCTTGAGCTGGTTGAAAATGAAGCCACGCGAGCAAAAATTCATATTGCGCTCGCACAATGGCATAATCCAAAGGCGGCGGAGCAGATTGCAGAAAACATTTTGAGTACGCTTCGCAAAAAACTCTCCCTCGCTCCGCAAAGTATGAAGAGAATTGGGGTGAAAGGTGAAATGAGTTTGAAAATTGTTGCATGACGCCGAGCGCTGACATTTTGGAGAATCCGATGCGAATTGAAAAAGACATCGCTGATGAAATCGCCGGTCGCGTTTCGCGCGCGACGGTCATCCGGCGTGACGAGCCGCTGGCGAAGCACACGACGCTGCGCGTCGGCGGGCAGGCAGATGTTTATGTCGAACCAGCGGATGAAAACGATTTGGCGAACGTTTTGAAATTTTGCGGCGAAAACGAGATCAAATTTTTCATTCTCGGTCGTGGCTCGAATCTTCTCGTGCGGGACGGCGGATTTCGCGGCGTGGTGATTTGTCTATCGCAGCCGAATTTCAGCAAAATTGAAATCGTTGGCGAGCGGTTGCATTGCGGCGCGGGCGCGAAGTTGAAAAATGTTTCGGTCGAGGCGAAGCGGAATAATTTGAGCGGCGTGGAATTTTTCGAAGGCATTCCCGGCAGCGTTGGCGGCGCGTTGCGGATGAACGCAGGCGCAATGGGCGGCCAAACTTTTGACGCAGTTGAATCCGTTCGCGTCATGGATTTTTGCGGAAACATTTGTGAGAAGTCGCCGAAAGAAATGGCCGTGACTTATCGCAGTTGTGCGGCGTTAAAAAATCACATCGCGCTAGGCGCGGTTTTCAAATGCAAAACACTGCCGCGCGCAGAAATCGAGCAGCGCATGAAAGTCTACAGCGAAAAGCGCTGGGAATCGCAACCCGCGGTGCCTAGCGCGGGTTGCATTTTCAAAAATCCCGGCGCGATTCCGGCGGGCCGGCTGGTGGACGAACTGGGATTGAAAGGTGCGCGCGTGGGCGGCGCGGTGGTTTCCGCCGAGCATGGCAATTTCATCGTGAACGACGGCAAGGCGACGGCGCGCGACGTTTTGGAATTGATTTCAATTTTGAAGTCGAAGGCGAAAGCCGAGCGCGGAATCGAATTGCACACGGAAGTTGAAATTATCGGCGAAGATCGTTGACTTCCAAAATGGTTGCGTTATGGTTGCGCCATGATAACGATGACGATCAAAGGCATTCCGAAAGAAACACACCGCGCATTAAAAAAACGCGCAGCGGTAAATAGGCGCAGTCTGAACAACGAGATAATTTTTACTTTAGAAACAATGCTCGGTGGGGCACGCCGAGAAGTTGTTCAAATTCCGCGATTTCAGAACGCGATAAAAAAAGTTGCAAAGCGAAAGTGAATCAAACTTTTGAAAATGATTGGCGAAGAAATTTTGTGAAAATTATGCAATTCACTTCGTAAATTGTGAATCAGTATGATTGAAATGATAATCTATGCTTTGAAGCAGCTTCTGACGGAACTGCCAATGATTGTAGTTTGCATTGGCTGCATCGTGGTAGCGTTTGTTTTCTGGCGACGAGCACCGTTGTCTTCGTTATATTTAGTTGTGGCTTGCAGCCTCTCTTTAGCACTTTTTTTCCTATATTCGTTTGCGTGGGCTTATGTTCTGGCAAACAACTACCAAACTGAACCTGGAATCAGATTCGCATTCAGTTTCGGTTGGTCTATTTTCAGAGCGATTTTTTTAATTTTACTGGTTGTTGCGATTTATGCTGGACGAAAAAAAGCCATGAAAACTTTCTCTGCAATTCCGCTTGTGCCAAATATGCAATTACAATGAGTTTTTTTGAATTCAGTCTGAAAAAATGTTTCAACGATTAAAAATTGTGGTGATGCTCGGCGGCCCAAGCGCCGAGCGCGAAGTGTCGTTGCGTTCGGGTGCGGGCGTGGTGAAGGCGTTGCGTTCGCTCGGTCACACGGTGGTCGAGCTGGACCCCAAAACACCGGACTGGATTTTGCCGCCGGACACGGAGGTCGTCTGCCTCGCGCCGTTGCACGGCACTTATGGCGAAGACGGGACGGTGCAGCGGCAGCTTGCGCAACTCGGCGTGCTTTACACGGGCTGCGATTCAGAAGCGAGCCGCATCGCGTTCGACAAGGTTTTGACGAAACAAAAGTGCATCGCGGCCGGCATGCCGACGGCGAAATTTGTAGTGGTGAATTCGGCGCAAACGCCGTTTCCAAAAAATTTCCAGCCGCCGCTGGTCGTGAAGCCGGTCCGGCAAGGTTCAAGCGTCGGTTTGCAATTCGTCGAGCGTGCAGAAGACTGGCAAAATGCACTGGCAGAAGCGTTGAAATTTGATTCGGAAGTTTTGGTTGAGGAAAAAATCGTCGGGCGCGAGGCGACGGTCGGAATTTTGGACGGCATGGCGTTGCCGATTGTTGAAGTTCGCCCGAAGGCCGGCGCTTATGATTATCGGAACAAATACACGGCGGGTTGCACGGAATATTTTTGTCCGGCGGAATTTGATGCGGCGACGACGAAGAAAATTCAAGCTGCCGCGCTCGGTGCGTTTCACGCGATCGGCGGACGCGATTACGCGCGAGTGGATGTGATGGTGCGCGCGAACGACGAGCCAGTGGTGCTGGAAGTGAACACATTGCCGGGCATGACGGAAACAAGTTTGTTGCCGAAAGCTGCTGCGGCTGCGGGGTTGAGTTACGAAGAATTGTGCCAGCGCATGATTGATTTGGCTTTGAAGAGAAAAGTTGCAAAAGAATTAATTCAACGACGCAGAACGGCGGCACTTTTTGCCGCGACATGTTAAAAATGTGGTTTAAGCGCGAACAAAAAAACCGGCGATTGAATCGCGGGCATGTGCTCGATGTAAAATTGCGTTCGAGCCAGGTGCATGCGACGCGCATACGGCTGGTGTCGCTTGCCCTAGTTGTCACGTTTGGCACGGTGTTCGGGCTTTATTTGTTCTGGCGCGCGGGCGAGTGGGCGTTGAACCATTTCATTTATGAAAACCCTGAGTTTGCGATCCAACACATTGACGTACAGACCGACGGTGTAATTTCGACGGAACAATTGCGTCGCTGGTCAGGCGTGAAAGTTGGAAATAATCTGCTCGCGCTCGATTTGGCGAACGTAAAACGGAATCTCGAACTCGTTTCGATCATCGAATCGGTTTCCGTGGAGCGCGTTTTACCGTGCACGTTGCGGCTTAGTGTGACCGAACGTGACCCGATTGCACAGGTGGACATACCGGACGCAAGCGCGGGAAAAATTGAGGTGGCCGTGTTTCAATTTGATGCGGACGGTTACGTGATGCAGCCGGTTGATCCGCGCGAGCGCGTAATGCCGTTATCAGAAGTCGGTGGGCAGTTGCCGGTAATTGTCGGCATGAACATCTATGAGTTGCAGCCGGGTCACCGCGTTGACTCGCCGCAGGTGAAGGCAGCATTGCAATTGATTGCGGCATTTGAAGAATCGCCGATGGCCGGGCTGGAGGATTTGTGGCGTATTGATGTTTCCTCGCCGGAAGTTTTGATCGCCACGACGGAGCAGGGGAGCGAAATCACTTTTGGCCTGAAAAATTTTGATCAACAGTTGCGTCGCTGGCGTGAGGTTTACGATTTAGGAATGCAAATGAACAAAGTTATCGCGTCGCTCGATTTGTCCATTCCAAACAACATTCCGGCGCGCTGGATGGAAGCTAGCAGCATTCCAGTTTCAGCACCGAAATTCACAAAACCAACACACATTCGGAGGAAAAATGTTTAACGACCCTTCCATCATTGTCGGACTAGAAATCGGCACGTCGAAAGTTTGCGCCGTTGTCGGGGAACAAAATTCCGACGGCGGCCTGAACATCATCGGTCTCGGCCAGGCGCGTTCGCGCGGGGTTCGCAAGGGCGAAATTGTGGACGCTTCACAAGCGGAGGAAGATTTGCGCAATGCTGTTATCGAAGCAGAGCAAATGGCTGACGTGGAAATTCGCAATGTTTACCTCAGTGTCACCGGCGGCCATGTTCGCGGTTTCAATAACCGCGGTGTGCATCCAGTCGTTTCCGCCGACCGTGAAATTACCGACGATGACGTTCAGGACGTGATAAAAAATGCCAAGGCAATCAATTTGCCGACAGAAAACAATGTCATTCATGCGATTCGCCAGCATTTTTTTGTGGATGGTCACGACGGTGTCACAAATCCGGTCGGAATGTTGGGTTCGCGGCTTGAAGTGGATGTTCATGTCGTTCACGGAAATTTGAACCGGCTGCAAAACGCAATTCGTCTGGTTAAAGGAATGCAGCTTGAAGTGGATGAAATTGTTTTTAACGGCCTTGCCTCGTCGCTCGCCTTGCTGACCAATGAACAAAAGGAACTAGGCGCACTGGTCATTGACATCGGCGGCGGCACGACGGATTACGTTGTTCATTCCGGCGGCGTCATCAAACACACGGGCGTGCTCGCAGTTGGCGGCGACCACATTTCCAATGATTTGGCTTACGGCCTGAAAGTGCCCTTGAGCCGCGCGGAAAAACTCAAGCTCGAACACGGTGCCGCACTTTGGGATGACTCGGCGAAAGGGCAAACGATTACCATCACCAATGAACTCGGTCTGCCGATCAAAACCATCAACGTCGAGCATTTGCGCCGCATTATGTCTTTACGGCTCGAAGAAATTTTTCAACTCATCGTGCAGGATTTGGAACCGGCCGGCCTGCTTGATTATCTGCGCGCGGGTGTCTTTCTATGCGGCGGCGGTGCGCGCATCCCGCAAATCGCGCAGCTTGCCGAGCAAATTTTGCAAATGCCCGTTTCCCTTGGCAAAACCAATTCCATCAGCGGATTGAAATCCGCGCTCGACCAACCGGAATTCGTCACGGCCATCGGTCTCGTGAAATTCGGCTCCTTCAAAACCCGCAAACGTGAAGGGCGTCCGACGCTGGCACAAGGAATTAAAAGCACTATCACGCGCATTTTACAACGGCCATGAAAAACAAAATTCAAACACAAGTGGCAACGCCTGCCCCGGTCAAAACACTGTCGGTGAAGATTTTTGGTGTCGGTAATGCCGGCATCAACTTACTCGAAGCGATGACTGGCGACGATTTTGCCGCCGCGAACTTTGTGGCGTTTAATACGGACGCGGCATCACTAGCGGCTTCGTCCGCAACCGTGAAAATTCATCTCGAAACGAAGTTGTTACGCGGTTTGGGAACCGGCGGCGATCCCGAACGCGGTCATGCACTGGCCGAGGAGCAATTTACCACGCTCAAAACCGCGTGCGAAGGCGCGGAGGTGATTTTCATCGTCGCCGGTTTGGGTGGCGGCGCGGGAACGGGAATTTCCCCGGTGCTCGCGCGGGCGGCAAAGGAGAACGGCGCGCTGGTTTTGGGTTTTGTGACGCTGCCGTTCGCCTGCGAAGGCAACCGCCGCCAGCAGCAGGCGCAGCGCGGATTCGACGAACTCAAAGCTGTCGCCGATGGCGTGATTTGCCTGCCGAGCCAGAAAACTTTCAAGTTGATTGATGAAAACACAAGCGTGCTCGACACGTTTCGCATCACTGGAAATTTACTGGTTGAAGGTATGCGCGGTGTGTGGCGATTGCTTACGCGTCCCGGCCTGATTCAGATTCATTTTGAAGATTTGCGAGTGCTCCTGCGCGACCGTCATTCGGAAAGTGTTTTTGCCTCGGTTGAGGCTTCCGGCGCGGCGCGCTCGCGCGAAATCGTTGAAAAACTTCTCGTGCACCCATTGCTCGACGAAGGCCGATCTCTCGCCGAATCCGACGCCGTGCTTGTGAGTTTGATGGGCGGAACGGATTTGACGATGGCCGAAGTGAATCGCGTCATGGAACAAATCGGCCGCCAATGCGAACGCGCGCAAATTATCATGGGTGCGGCGGTGGACGAGACTTTCAAAAATCGCCTGTCCGTGACTGTGATTGCGGCGAAACAAAATGTTCAGGCGAGTGGAATTATTCCGACTGCAGAAACGCCGAACGTTGCCGCCGTTTCAGATTTTTCCGAACAGCTCGTCACGCGCAATGCGCCGTCGCGTCCGCCATCGCGCTGCATTCCGCCGCTGCCGTCGTTGACCCCGGAGCAACGCGAACAGATGATTGCCAAACATGCGACCGGTCGCGGGCGAAAAGCGGCTTCCAAAATGCGTCAGGCGCAGTTGCCGCTGGCCATTATTTCCAAAGGCCGGTTCGACAAAAGCGAGCCGACGATTCACAAAGGGGAGGATTTGGACCTGCCAACTTACGTGCGGCGAGGGATTGCATTAAATTGAGTTTTCGTTTAGAAGCAATTCTACGAATCGAACCGGTCATCCCGAAAATCTGCTGATTGTCGCCGACAGCGAGCGCGACGCGAACATGCTTTACGCCACCAACCTGTTCGTGCCCGACCCGTTCATTTATCTGCATGCGGGCGGACGCCCGCTTATCGTCTTGAGCGATCTGGAAATTGACCGCGCGCGCAAACAAGCCCCGCACTGTCGCGTCGCGGCGTTGAGTCAAATCCAGCAAAAGCTTCGTACCCGTCGCATCAAACGCCCGGGTTTTGCGCACGTCATCAGGGAAATTTTAAGGGAGAAAAAAATCTGGCGTGCCATCGTGCCGGACAATTTTCCGCTCGGCCTCGCAAGAGATTTGAAAAAACTTGGGATAAAATTGAAACCGCGAACCAGTTTTTTCCCAAAACGAGAGATCAAATCCGCTGATGAAGTCCGAAAAATATCCGCCGCGCTGGTGATGGCCGAGGTTGGCATGGCCGAGGGAATGCAGGCATTGCGGCTTTCGAAAATTGACAAACGGCGGCAGTTGATTTATCGCGGCTTGCCGCTGACTTCCGAAAGGCTGCGCGCCGTGATAGACTGCGCGGTTTTGCAGGCGTGCGGGCTGCCGGCGAACACCATCGTCGCCGGCGGCGAGCAGGCCTGCGACCCGCACGAACGCGGCTTTGGGCGGCTGCGCGCGAACGAGCCGATCATCATTGACATTTTCCCGCGCTCGCAAAAGACCGGTTATTTCGGCGACATCACGCGCACCGTTGTGCGCGGGCGCGCGAGCGAGGCCGTGAAAAAACTTTACGACACGGTTTTGCACGGACAAAAGATTGCAGTGCAAAAAGTCAGCGCCGGAACTTCGACGAAGGAAATCCATCAATGCGTTCAGCAATTTTTCGTGCAGCGCGGTTACCTGACCGGCAAACGCAACGGGCGCATGGAGGGATTTTTTCACGGCACGGGCCACGGACTCGGATTGGAAATCCACGAAGCGCCGCGCATGGGTGCGACTTCCACGGGAAAGCTGAAAGCCGGACAGGTCGTAACGGTCGAGCCGGGACTTTATTATCCGGAAATCGGCGGTGTGCGGCTGGAAGACGTCGCGCTCGTCACGGCCAACGGCGCAAAAAACCTGACGCGGTTTGAGAAAGTGCTGGAAATATGAAAATCTTCGCGCAAAAATTAAACGTGCGCTTAATTTTTCCAATTGGAATTTTATTTTTAATAATTTTTTCTGGCTGCAATCAAAATAGCCTGCTTAAAAAAATTACGGAAGTATGTATCTTACGCAAGGGCATGATGTTTGATGTTTTGGTTCGTCGTTTCTGATTTTTACTTCGGCCAGCCCTTTGCCGGACG